>NZ_DAIQNN010000023.1:0-41097 GCF_036788415.1 Rubrimonas sp.
GCGCGACCTCGCCGAGGGCCAGAGCCGGCTGCATGGCGGGCTCGACCATGTCGCGCGCGCGCAGGCGGCGGCGCAGGCGCGGATGGTCGAGACGGTCGAGCGGCGGCTGGAGGACGTGCAGCGCCGCATGGGCGACACGCTGCACGGCGCCGCCAGCCGCACGGCGCGCTCGCTCGGCGACCTCTCGGCGCGTCTGGCGGCGCTCGACGCCGCGCAGTCCCGCATCGAGAAGTTGTCGGGCGACGTGCTTGGGTTGCAGGACATCCTTTCCAACAAGCAGGCGCGCGGGGCGTTCGGCGAGTTGCAGCTCGCCGATCTGGTGGCGCAGGCCCTGCCGCCCGACGCCTACGCGTTGCAGCACACCCTCTCCAACGGCCGCCGGGCCGACTGCCTGATCCGGCTGCCCGCGCCGCCGGGGCCGCTCTGCGTCGACGCGAAGTTCCCGCTGGAGGCCTATGAGGCCCTGCGCGCCGCCCCCGACGACCGCGCCCGCGCCGAGGCGTCCAAGGCGCTCGCCGCCGCCGCGCGCCGCCACCTCGCCGACATCGCCGCGCGCTACATCCTCCCCGGCGAGACCGCGGAGGGCGCGCTGATGTTCCTGCCGTCGGAGGCCGTCTATGCGGAGCTGCACGCCCATCATGGGGCCGTGATCCGCGAGGGGTTCGCCCTGAAAGTCTGGACGGTCGCGCCGAGCACGCTGATGGCGACGCTGACCACGCTGCGCGCCGTGCTGCGCGACGCCCGCCTGCGCGAGAACGCGGGCGCGCTGCGGCGCGAGATGGGCCTGTTGCAGGACGATCTGCGCCGGCTGGCGGCCCGCGTCTCCGCGCTCGACCGCCATTTCGCGCAGGCGCGCGAGGATGTGGCGCAGATCGGCGTCTCGGCGGAGAAGGCGGCGCTGCGGGCGCAGCGGCTCGAATCGGTGGAGTTCGACGCACCGGAGGCGCAGGTCGCCGCCGCCGAATGACCGAGGCTCAGACGGCGACGGCGCCGCCGAAGGCGAAGTCGGGCCAGCGCGCGACGTAGATGCGGAACCAGGGTGTGAAGCGTTCGGGCGTCGCCGCGATCTCGGCGCGCAGTTCTTCGGCGCGCGCCCAGCGGATTTCGGCCACTTCCGCCGGGTTCAAGGCGAGCTTCAGCCGCGTGCGGTCCGCCTCGGCGCGGAACATGTGGACGCGCTCATGTTCGATCAGCCCGTTGGTGACTTCGGCGCGATACTCCGACACCCCGGTCGGCGCGAGGGCCAGACCTTCGGCGCCGATCTCCTCGCGCAGGCGGCGGATCGCGCAGGCGAGCGGCGCTTCGCCCCAATGGGGATGGGTGCAGACCGTGTTCGCCCACATGCCTCCGCAATGGTATTTCGAAAGCGCGCGGCGCTGGATCAGCAGCCGGTCGCCGTCGAAGACGAAAGCCGAGATAGCCATGTGCAACTGTCCGCTCCGATGCGCCTCCAGCTTCTCGACGGGAAAGAGCGTGTCGTCCTCGGCGATGGCGGGGATCATGATGTCGGTCATCGTCGCGCCTTTCTGACAGGCGGCCAGTCTAGCGCGCTTGAGCGGGTCTGGGCAGGGGGGAGGGGCGCGTCTCGGCGCGCCATGTCAGCGCGAGGGCGCACGCGCCGTCCCGCGCTTCGGCGCGCACCTGCGTCCTCGCGCTGACGAGTCGACGGAACAGCGACTCGAACACCGATGCGTAGAACTGCGCCAGCGGGGCCGCCGCCGCGCCCGGGGCTGCGAAGGGGCCGCCGATCACCTCCACGCGCGCGTCGCGCCCCGCCTGCGCCGCGAAAGCGCCGGTTCCGGCGAAGGTCCAGGCGTTCTTGCGGATGGCGGCGAGCAGGATGCGCGCGGCGAGCCCCGGTGGCGTCACGCGGAGCAGCGCCTGCACGGGTTTCGGGATGCGATGCGCGAGCAGATAGCGCGCCGTGCGCGCTCCGGCCTCCGCCGCCACGGCCTCGGCGTCGGGGCGCGTCTCGGCGAGCGCTCGGTGCAGGGCGACGACGTCGGCCTCCTCCACCATGCGCTCGGGAGGGGCGGCGAGGTGATGCGACAGGCCCGCTTGCGCGAACAGGGCCGCCGTCGCGTCGCGCCCCGCCGCAGCCGTCAGCGCCTCGGCGAGGCGCGTGACGGCGTTGGGGCCGATCCGGCCCGAGAGGGCCGCATCGTCGGTCACGTCGCGCTCATTCCGCGGCGTATTCCGCGCGCGGCTTGGCGAAGGCGCGGCCCCCCGATTGCGGGGCTTCGGCCTCGCTCTTGCACCGTCCGCCGGCGCCGCCGCAGCCGCAGCGCTCTTCCACCACCACGTCGTCGGGCATGACGAATTCGGCCTTCGCCTCCTCCGGCTCGACATAGTCGCCCTTGCCGCCGCCGCAGGCCACGATCTCCATCGGGTCGACGCGGCGACGCTTCTCGTCGCGATGCGCCATCTCCCAGTTCTCCATCGAGGCGTCGACGCGCTTCTTCGACCGATCGAAGTTGAAGTTGAGGGTCTTTTTCGTCTGCGGCCCCCAATAGCCGACCCGGCCCAGATCGTAGAACTTCCGCTCGAAGCCCGACTTCATGTAGGCCCAGAGGCAGCCCAGCAGATAGGAGCGGCGCTTGCGGTCGAGCGTCCACGGATAGTGGAAGAAGGCGCGGTTCATGTAGAAGCGCCGATAGTTGTGCATCGTCCGGTCGAGCAGCGTCGCCCGGTCGATCGCGTCGGGCTTCATGATCGGCGTCACGAAGTTGTACTTCGAATAGTCGAACACTTCGACCTTGTCGCCAAGTTCCTTGAAGAGATCCGAGAACGGCCAGGGCGTGTACATCGCCCAGTTGGCCATGTCCGGGCCCCAGTCCATCGCCATCTTGTAGGTTTCTTCGAGGGTCTCGACCGTCTCATTCTCGAGCCCGACGATGAATTGCGCCTCGACGACGATGCCGGCCTTCTTGAGCAGTTGCACCGCCTTCTTGTTCTGCGCGACCGTGGTCTCCTTGTTGAAGCGGTCGAGCTGGAGCTGCGCCGCGGCTTCAGTGCCGAGCGAGACATGCACCATGCCGGCCTCGCGATACATCGGCAGGTCGGCCTCGTCGCGCAGGATGTCGGTGACGCGGGTGTTGATGCCCCAGAGGATGTCCACCTTGCGGTCGATCAACTCCTGGCAGAACTGCACGAACTTCTTCTTGTTGATGGTCGGTTCTTCATCGGCGAGGATGAAGAAGCCGACGCCGTGCTTTTCCTTCAGCTCGACGATCTCGTCCACCACCGCTTTCGGATCGCGGATGCGGTAGTTGCGCCAGAACATCCACTGGCTGCAGAAGCTGCAGGTGAACGGGCAGCCGCGCGCGAGGTTGGGAATGGCGACGCGCGTGCCGGTCGGGATGTAGATGTATTTTTCCCACTCGAGCAGCGACCAGTCGGGCTTGATCTGCTCGAGGTCCTTCACCGGCGGCTCGGCGGGGGTGGCGACCACCTGGCCGTCTTCGAGGAAGGCGAGGCCCCGGATCTCGCGGCGCTTCTGGAACCACTGGCCCTCGTTCACCGCTTTCGCGATGTTGACCATGATGTTCTCGCCCTCGCCGCGGGCGATCACGTCGATCCAAGGCGCTTCGCCCAGCACCTGCTGATACATGAAGGTCGCATGGATGCCACCCAGCAGCGTCAATGCCTCGGGGTGCACTTCCTTGGCGATCTTGAGGATGTCCTGCGCCTTGTAGATCGAGGGGGTGATGGCGGTGCAGCCGATGATGTCGGGCTTCACGCGGCCGATCAGCTCGCGCATCTCCTCGTCTTCGAAATGGTTGGTCATGGCGTCGATGAAGTCGACATCCTCGAAGCCGTTGGCTTTCAAGGCCCCGGCGAGATAGGCGACCCATGCCGGCGGCCAGCTGCCGGCGATCTCGGCGCCGCCGGAGTGGTAGTTCGGATGGATCAGAAGAATCTTCATGGTCGCCTCCCGACGCATTGATTGTCAGGAAAACCTTACACCCGAGGCGGTCGTGGAAATTGACTCGGGTCAAATCGCGCGCCTAATCCGCCTTCAGGCGGCGGATTTCATCGCACCTGGAACCGACGCCTTCACCGATGCGAAATCGGGCGCGAGCGACCAGTCGCCGTCCACCGCCAAGAGGCGGAATCGGGCGTAGAGTTCCTCGTTGAACCATCCGTCGCGGCGCACCGCCTCGATCGCCTGGGCGTGCGGGCCGCCCTTGCGGTAGGCGAAGGCGCGCATCGCGTCGAAATCGTCCCAGATGGAGAAGGTGATCTGCTGAAGGCCCGGCACTTCCGCCATGCCGACCTTGAACAGCAGATGCGGCTGCGCGGGCACTTCGGCGCGGATCTCCGGCGTGCGCGCCCAGAAGGAGAGCGCGTGGCGCGGCTTCACGGTCGCGCGGGTGAGCGCCACGGTGAGGCCCCCCGGCGCGCGATCCCCGGCCAGTTCGAAGGGCTGCCCGCCCGACCATTCGCCCTTGGCGCGGATCGCTTCGAGATAAAGGGTCGTCGACTCGTTCGCGCGCCGCAGGTAGCGGCGATAGACGGCCGAGGCGCGCGTCTGCGCCTGCGCCGCCGCCATGTCGTCCCACACGGCGAGCAGACCCCAGACCTGCGTGTTGGGCGCGAGATAGAACCCCTCGCGCGAGCCCGTGCCGACCATCTTCATGAAGCGCACGCCCGGGAGGCGGTTCAGCGGCCGGCGCGCGAGCAGCATCTGCCACAGCGCCCAGTGCCGATCGACCCAGCGCCGGTAGCGGAACAGGCTGAGCGTCGCGACGGCGGTCATGGTCTTGGTCCGAAAGCGGGGAAGGGGCGGGCGGCGCTGCGCGCGCCGCCCGGTCGGCTCAGGCCACCTGGCGCGCGAGGGCGCATTGCGACCAGAGGTCGTTCAGCCCGCGCACGAGGTGGTCGATGTCCTCGTCCGTGTGGAGCGGAGAGGGCGTGATGCGCAGCCGCTCGGTGCCCTTGGGCACAGTCGGATAATTGATCGGCTGGATGTAGATCCCATAGGCGTCGAGCAGCACGTCGCTGATCCACTTGCACTTCTTGGCGTCGCCCACCATCACGGGGATGATGTGGCTGGGGTTCGGCTGATGCGGAATGCCCAGCCGGTCGAGCTTGGCGCGCAGCTTGGCGACCTGCGCCCGCTGGCCGCGGCGCTCGACGTCCGACTGCTTGAGATGCGCGATCGACGCCTTGGCGCCGGCGGCGACATGCGGCGGCAGCGAGGTCGTGAAGATGAACCCGCTCGCGAAGCTGCGCACGAAGTCGCACAGCGCGGCCGAGGCGGTGATGTAGCCGCCGACCACGCCGAACGCCTTGCCGAGCGTGCCCTCGATGACGTCGATGCGGTCCATCAGCCCTTCGCGCTCGGCGACGCCGCCGCCGCGCGGGCCGTACATGCCGACGGCGTGCACTTCATCGATGTAGCTCAGCGCGCCGTGCTTCTCGCAGACTTCGACGATCTCGCGGATCGGCGCGATGTCGCCGTCCATCGAATAGACGCTCTCGAACGCCACCACCTTGGCGCGGTCGGGGCCGTATTGCGACAGGCGGCGGTCGAGGTCGTCGGGATCGTTGTGCTTCCAGATGACCTTTTCGGCGCGGCTGTGGCGCACGCCCTCGATCATCGAGGCGTGGTTGAAGGCGTCGGAGAAGATCACGCAGTTGGGCAGCTTCGCCCCGAGCGTGCCCAGCGCCGCCCAGTTCGACACATAGCCGGAAGTGAAGAGCAGCGCCGATTCCTTGTTGTGCAGATCGGCGAGTTCGCGCTCGAGCTCGACATGGTGGACGTTGGTGCCGGAGATGTTGCGGGTGCCGCCGGCCCCCGCGCCGCAGCGGTCGAGCGCGTCATGCATGGCGGCGAGCACTTCGGGGTGCTGGCCCATGCCGAGATAGTCGTTCGAGCACCAGACCGTCACGTCGCCGGCCCCGCCTTCGGTCCGCCGCGTGGCCCGGGGGAAGGCGCCGCGATGGCGCTCGAGATTTGCGAAGACGCGATAGTTGCCGTCCGTCCGGAGCCGCTCCAGCTCGCCCGTGAAATAGCCTTCGAAGTCCATGCTCATCTCCCAAGCACTGCGGGCGCGTCGAGCGGCGCCAGTCGGAGCGCCTTGTCGGCGCGTTGCGCGCGCCGGCGGGCGCGCGTGTCGATGTACCAGCGCCAGAGCGCCGCTTCGCGGAAGGGGAGCACCAGGAACCAGTGCTCCAGCGTCCCCAGCGCGATCAGCACGCCGATCAGCGCCTGCGCAGACGCGGCGAAGTCCGTCTCGGCCACCACCGCCGCATGCGCGATCAACCCGCCGGCCGCCACGGTTCCAACTGTCACGGACAGGGGAAACAGCAGATTCATCGGCCGAGGCGAAAAGTAGGACGTGAAGTAGCGAAGGTCATCAGGCAAAAACTCGTCCGCGACATTTGGCGCGCCGAGGAAGATGTTGAACTTGACCGAAAGTCTCAGGATCCATAGCGCCGCGAAGGTCCAGAATGCGACCGGGTTGGCGGCCCCGCCGACCCACAGGAACAGCGCCGCCGCATTGGCCGCCAGCGCGATCTCGTGGTGGATCAGCGTCTGCGCGGCGTAGCGGAACCGCCGCCAGCCGCGCGCGCCGGGCGGGCAGGCGGCGCGGCGGGGGCCGGTGATCACGCCGGTGAGGAAGGTCACCTCGTGCCACCCCCACATGGCGATGGCGGCGGTGAAGGCGACGCAGGCGCCGAACAGGCTGGCGTCCTGCGCCGTGGCGGCGATGGCGGCGATGGAGAGGGCGGCGAGCAGCGACGCCCCGATCACGGCGCGCGGACGGGCGGAGCGGCCCAGCAGCAGGGCCACTCCGGTGCCGAACCACCAGAGAAACAGCGCGTAGAGCGCTGGTCCCCAAACCGCATTCATGCCGCCGCTCTCCTCATCGCGCGCTCACCACACCGGCTGAAGCCGCGGCGAGGCGGGCTTCGGGCTGGTCTTGACCGGCAGCAGATAGAGCCGCGCGAAGATCAGCCCCGCCCGCGCCCCGAGCGCCGCCTTGCGCATGCGGCCCATGAGCCCGCCCTGCGCCTGCGCGTCGGCGATCGCCTCGTTGATGCGGTTGAGCGCCCGCAGGCCGTCCCAGAACTTCGGATTGTCGATGTCGAGCTGCACGGGGAAGCACTGCTTGCTGATCTCGGAAGTCACGCGGAAGACCTCGCGGTCGTAATCCTCGACATTCACCCCGAGCGCCTTGTGGAAGGCGGGGCGCGCCATGTCGCGCACATGCATGGTCGCGAAGACGGCGAGCACGAAGAACCGGATCCACAGCTTGTTCAGCCCGGTCAGCAGATGCGGGTTCGCCGTCATCAGCAGGCTGAACGCCTCGCCATGGCGGAACTCGTCGTTGCACCATTCCTTGAACCACTTGAAGATCGGGTGGAACCGCCGGTCCGGGTGCTTCTCGAGGTGGCGATAGATCGTGATGTAGCGGGCGTAGCCGATCTTCTCGCTCAAATAGGTCGCGTAATAGATGAATTTCGGCTTGAAGTAGGTGTATTTCTTCGCCTTGGTCAGGAAGCCGAGATTGACGCCGATATTGGCTTCCTTGAGCGCGTCGTTGATGAAGCCGGCGTGGCGGGCCTCGTCGCGGCTCATGTAGCTGAACAGCTCGCAGATGTCGGGGTTGGAGCCGCGCTTCTTCATTTCCTTGTAGAGCACGCAGCCCGAGAACTCGGCCGTCAGCGAGGAGACGAGGAAGTCGATCAGCTCCTTGCGCAGCTCGGGGTCCATCCCGTCGAAGTCGACCTCGTCCCAGTCGGCCGTCTTCTTGAAGTGGCCCTTGTTGGGGTCGGACTTCATCTCGGCGATCAGCGCGTCCCATTCCTCGCGGACGGGCGTCACGTCGAGACGGTCCATCTCGTCGAAGTCGGTTGTGTAGAAGCGCGGGTTGAGGAGCGTCGTCTCCGTCGCCATGCGCGTCGTGTCGTTGGGGCCTTCGCGCCAGTCGGTGCGGATGTCGTTGATCGCGTTCACAGCCGCGCCTCCTCGCTGAAGGAAAATTCGCAGAGCTCCATGAACTCGAAATCTCCCGTGGCGCGGGTCCAGATCCGCTCGAAGATCGTGGCCTGCGTGACGGTCGCCATGCGGCGCTCGGTGATCACTTCGCCATAGGGCGCCTCGATGGGCGCGCCATGGACGAGGACTTCGTCGCCCGGTTCGATCTTCACGTCGCCGTCGAGGATCACATGGGCGTGAAGGCTTTCGAACTTGTGGCTGACTTCGACCGTGCAGGGCACGTCGAAGCGGCGTTTGAAGAAGATGGGCGCGTCGGTCATCGGCTTTCCTCCCGTTTCGCGATCCGCCGGTCTTCGGGCCGGACGTCGCCATCTGGCCTGGCGGCGCGCCGCGCCGCAACGCGACCATCCGCCCTGTCTGGGGAGGGTCGCGCGAAAAGACGCGCCGGCGGGGTCATTCCGCCGGCGTCATCGACGCGTTGCGCCCGGCGTCCGCCCGCATCCGGCGGGCCTGGGCCTGCTCGCGGCGGCGGCGCTTCTCGGGGGCCTCGCCGGCGTCGGGGTCGAGCTCCATGCCGAACTCGGCCTGATAGGCCTCGAGAGCCGCGCCGAGGATGCGGGCCGCTTCCGGCGCGTCGCGCAGGGCGCGGAGCATCGGTTCGGGGCGGATCTGCGACCAAGGCCGCACATGCGGCCAGAGCAGGAACCAGGAGAACCGCTCCTTGCCCGCCACTTTCAGGACGATGTCGCCATGCTCGCGGCCAGTCCGCCGCAGCGCCGCGCCGGCCACGCGCTTGAACGGCACGTTGACGGACATGGTCAGCGCCGCGCCGATCTTCATCACGACGCGCTTGTTGGTGATGGTGTAGACTGTCACCCGCGCGCCCATCCAGCCCAGAAAGCCGATGATCGCCAGCGAGAGCAGGGCCATCGGGACGAGCGCGCCCGCATAGCTCAGCGCGACGGCGGGGGCTGCGCCGTCCGCCAGCGCCTCGACGAGGCGCCAGACGATCAGCACGCCGAAATAGATCGCGACCAGCCCGCCGAGATAGGCCGAGCGGGCGAGCCGGCGCCAGTCCGGCTTGCCTTTCCAGAGCACCCGCTCGCCCGGCGGAAGGATGCCGGGCAGAGCGCTGTCGGTTTCGAACTCGCTCACAGCCAGGGCTCCTGCCGCTCCACCGCCGCATACATCTTGCCGCCCGCGACATAGGCCATCACGCGCTCTTCCTCGAGGCGGGTGACGCTGTGCGGGTCCTTGATGCCGGGGATGCCCGCGAACTGGTCGGCGCGGATCGAGTCGATTTTCACGACCTTCTGCGACTTGGCGACCTTCACCGCGTTCCACGGCATCAGGACGGTGCGCTCGCCGAGATCGATTTCGATGTAGCGCAGGATCGATTCGCTGCGGTCGACCCAGTAGTCGAGCACCTTGCCCGCGACCTTGCCATCGCAGCCGAGCGCGTTCCAGCCGCGGATGTCCGGGCCTTCCGAGGCGACGTCCCAGCCCTCATGGGCGCGGAAGGGCACGATCCGCTCATGGCCGTCGATGGTGAGTTCGACGACGTCCTGACGCTCCGCCCAGGCGGCGGGGCCGACGCCGTCGACC
Source organism: Rubrimonas sp. (assembly GCF_036788415.1). Lineage (NCBI taxonomy): Bacteria > Pseudomonadati > Pseudomonadota > Alphaproteobacteria > Rhodobacterales > Paracoccaceae > Rubrimonas > Rubrimonas sp. Next base: position 9,554 of record NZ_DAIQNN010000023.1, read on the forward strand.
ATCGGGTCGCCGGTCGGCTCGAAGGGCGAGCCGGCCCAGGGCGCGGTCGGCTTCATCGCGTATTGTTTGGCGATCTCGCGCTCTTCCTTGGCGACGTCGGGATAGGCGATGTCGCCGCGGCCGTGCGGCAGCTTGAAGGTCTTGGCGCTCGGGATGTCGCCGAACGGGCCGGCCATGAAGGGCTTGCCGTCGCGCTCGCGCTCCATCGGATAGCCTTCGCGCAGCGCTTCGCGCTGCAGGTAGACGACGAGGCCCGCGAAGAACAGCCAGAACAGATAGAGCGACAGCTGGGCGACGTCGAAGTTGGCGAAGATGTTCATGAGGGGTCCTCCTCTTGAGAAACTCAGGTCGGAAATTCGGCGAGGCCGAATTTCCTTTGGTCCGCGCCGGCGCGTCCGGTCCCGTGGCGCACGAGCGGTCCGATGGCGACAAGCGTGAGGAACAGCAGGCCGATCTCGATGTGATAGACGATGCTGTAGCCGGTGGAGGCGTGGCGCAGCCCCTCGCCGAGCGCGCCGGACATCGCCAGCCCGCCGGTCCAGTCGCGGATGGCGCCGCCCGCGGCGATGGCGAGGCCCGCGGCGGTGGCCTGGACGGCCCCCCAGGCGCCGAGCGCGAGCCCGGAGCGGCCGCCCTCGGCGAGCGCCATCGCCGCCGTGAGCGCGCCGACGCCGAACAGCCCCGAGCCGAAGCCGATCACGCCGACGCCCATGCGGAACAGCGCCGCCGAGCCGATCGGGTCGGCGAAGATCACGGCCGAGAAGCCGACGAGCCCCGCCATCGCCCCGAAGGCCGCGATCAGATGCGCGTCATGGCCCTCGCCCAGCATCCGCGCCGCAAGCACGAAGCCGCACAGCGCGCCGCCCGCCAGCAGCGCGGTGAGCGCCGTGGTCGCCGAAACGCTCAGGCCGAGGACTTCCGCGCCATAGGGCTCGAGCAGGATGTCCTGCATCGAGAACGCCGCCGTCCCGAGCGCGACCGCGACGAGCAGCCGCGTCGCGCGTCCGTTCGCGGTCAGCTCCGCCCAGGCGTCGCGGAAGCGCGGCGTCGACCGGTCGAAGCGGGTGAGGTCCGGCCGGCGCGGCTCCTGCCCCCAGAGCGCGACGAGGTTGAGCGCCAGCGTCGCCGCCGCCACGCCCTGCACGACCTGGATCAGCAGGAAGGAGGTGAAATCCGTCAGCAGCCAGCCGAAGGCGAGCGACGCGACCACCATGCCCACCATCAGCATCACATAGAGCAGCGCCACCACGCGCGGGCGCGACTCCTCCGGCGCGATGTCGGTGGCGAGGGCGAGGCCGGCGGTCTGGACCGTGTGCATGCCTGCGCCGACCATCAGGAAAGCGAGCGCCGCGCCGGCCTCGCCGGCCCATTCCGGCCCCGTGGTCTGGTCGCCCGAGAGCAGGATCAGCGCGAAGGGCATGATCGCGAAGCCGCCGAACTGCAACAGCGTGCCGAACCACAGATAGGGCACGCGGCGCCAGCCCAGCACCGAGCGGTGGTTGTCGGACCGGAACCCGATCAGCGCCCGCGCCGGCGCGAACAGCAGCGGCAGCGACACCATCAGCGCGACGAGCCAGGTCGGCACGCCGAGCTCGATGATCATCACGCGGTTGAGCGTGCCGCTCAGCATGACCACCGCCATGCCGACCGACACCTGGAACAGCGACAGCCGCAGGAGCCGCGACAGCGGCAATTCGGTCGTCGCCGCGTCGGCGAAAGGCAGGAAGCGGGGGCCGAGCCGGTCGAACGCCGCCTTGATGTCGCGCTGCCTCAGGATCATGCGCGCGCCACCTCCTGGGCGTGGGAGGTGTAGAAACCCCGCTGAACCAGCGCGTCGCGGCGACACGAGAAGCCCGGCGCGGTCCCGGCGAGCAGCCGGCGCAGCCGGGCCGCCTCGACCGGCTCGATGGCCGGCGAGCGGTCGGCGCGCGGAAAGAGCTGGCCCGCCGCGTGCATCAGCCGCAACGCCGGCGTGCGCGGCGCGAAGGTGAAGACGACGGACCGCTCGCAGCGCTCGGCCAGCAGTCCGACGACGCGGGCGATCTCGGCGGCGGGGTAGTGGATCAGACTGTCCATCGCCACGACATGGTCGAAGCGGCCCAGCGAGGGGTCGAGCATGTCGCCGGTGCGGAAGTCGATCCGCCCCTTCACGTCCTCGGGCGCGCGCGCGTCGGCGACTTCCACCAGCGAGCCCGCGATGTCGATGGCGACGACGTCTGCGCCCCGTCGCGCCGCTTCGATGGCCAGCGCCCCGGTCCCGCAGCCCGCATCGAGCACGCGCCGTCCGGTCAGATCGTCCCCGAGCCAGTCGAGCAGCTTCGCGCGCATCCGGTCGCGGCCCTCGCGCACGGTCGCGCGCACGCGGCTGACCGGCGCGTCCGAGGTCAGCCGCGCCCAGGTCTCGGACGCGGTGCGGTCGAAATATTCTTCGAGCCGGGCCTTGCGGGCCTGATAGGCGGCGGTGGGCATCAGTCGAACCCCAGCAATTCGAAAATGTCGCGGTCGGGCATCGGGGCGGGGGCGAGCGGGTCGGTCCCGTTCCAGAGGAGGTTCGCGAGGCGGACGTATTCGGCGCGCGCGGCGACCACGTCCTCGTCGTCGGGCATCTCGAACAGCGTCTTCTTCTTCAGCCGCGAGCGGCGGATCGAGTCGAGGTCGGGCATGTGCGCCAGCCGCTTGAAGCCCACCGTGTCGCAGTAGCGGTCCACCTCGTCGGTGTCCTTCGAACGGTTGGCGATGCAGCCGGCGAGCCGCACGCCGTAATTCTTGGCCTTGGCCTGAACGGCGGCGACGATCCGGTTCATCGCGTAGATCGAGTCGAAATCGTTGGCCGTCACGATCACCGCGCGGTCGGCGTGCTGAAGCGGCGCCGCGAAGCCGCCGCACACCACGTCGCCGAGAACGTCGAAGATCACCACGTCTGTGTCTTCCAGCAGGTGATGCTCCTTGAGCAGTTTCACCGTCTGGCCGACCACATAGCCGCCGCAGCCCGTGCCCGCGGGCGGGCCGCCCGCCTCGACGCACATCACGCCGTTGTAGCCGGTGTAGACGAAATCCTCCGGCCGCAGCTCCTCGGAGTGGAAGTTCACCTCCTTGAGCACGTCGATCACCGTCGGCACGAGCCGCCCGGTCAGCGTGAAGGTGCTGTCGTGCTTGGGGTCGCAGCCGATCTGCAGCACGCGCTTGCCGAGATGGCTGAACGCGGCCGAGAGGTTCGACGAGGTGGTGGACTTGCCGATCCCGCCCTTGCCGTAGACCGAGAACACCTTCGCGGTCGTGATCTTCATCGACGGGTCCAGATGGACCTGCACCGAACCTTCGCCGTCTTCTCCCAGCATCGGCGGGGCGTTTCTGTCGAGGGGGGCCATTGCGGTCTCCTTCTCTATTCCGCCGCGACGTTTGTCGCGGGGCCGACGCCTTCGAGGCGGTCTTCGAGTTCTTCGCCGGCGCGCCGCAGCGCGTCGAGCGTTTCAGGGTCGGGCGCCCAGTACTGGCGCTCATGGGCTTCGATCAGCCGGTTGGCGAGCCGCGCCGAGGCTTTGGGGTTCAACGCGGCCAGCCGCTCGCGCATCGCTTCGTCGAGCACGAACGTCTCGGTGACGCGCTGATAGACCCAAGGGTCCACGGCGCCGGTGGTCGCCGACCAGCCGACCGTGTTGGTGATGCTCGCCTCGATCTGGCGCACGCCCTCATGGCCGTGCTTGAGCATGCCTTCGTACCATTTCGGGTTGAGCATCCGCGTGCGGGTCTCGAGCGCGACCTGCTCGGACAGCGTGCGCACCTGGCCCGCGCCGCGGGTCTGGTCGCCGATATAGGTCGGCGCGGCTTCCCCGCGGGCGCGCTTCACGGCCCGCCCGATGCCGCCCAGCGTGTCGAAATAGTGGTCGATGGTGGTGACGCCGAGTTCGACCGATTCGAGGTTCTGATAGGCGAGATCGACTTTCGCCAACACGCTCTGCAGCAGCTCCGGCTGGGCGGCGGGGACGCCGTCGCGGCCATAGGCGAAGCATTTGCGCTTCTGGTAGGCGTCGGCGAGTTCGTCCTCGTCGTCCCAGGCGCCGCTGTCGACGAGCTGGTTGACGTTCGCCCCGTAAGCCCCGTCGGCGTTTGAGAAAACCCGCAGCGCCGCAGTCTCCAGATCGCAGCCGCGCTCGGCCATGTGCGCCAAAGTGTTGGCGCGGATGTAGTTCATCTCCAGCGGCTCGTCGGCTTCGGAGGCCAGATAGGCCGCCTCGGCCAGCATCTTGGTCTGCAAGGGCAGCAGGTCGCGGAAGATGCCCGACAGCGTCGCCATCACGTCGATCCGCGGGCGGCCGAGTTCGGCCAGCGGGACGAGTTCCGCGCCGCAGACGCGGCCATAGCCGTCGATGCGCGGGCGCGCGCCCATCAGCGCGAGCGCCTGCGCCATCGGGCCGCCTTCGGTCTTGAGGTTGTCCGCGCCCCACAGCACCAGCGCCACAGTGCGCGGCGGCTGGCCGCCGCTTTCGACATGGCGGGCGATCAGCCGCGCCGCCTGCTGCGCGCCGTCCTTCATCGCATAGGCGGAAGGGATGCGGAACGGGTCGAAGCCGTGCAGGTTGCGCCCCGTCGGCAGCACGTCGGGCGCGCGCAGCAGGTCGCCGCCCGGCGCGGGGCGGATGAAACGGCCGTCGAGAGCGGCGAGGATCGCCGGGCTCTCATGATCCTCGCCGAGCATCCGCGCCGTGTCGGCGAGCCGCCGCAGCATGTCGAGATCGACCGGCCCGCCGGCGCGGCGCGCCGCCTGTTCGGGGCTCGCGCCATCTGCCAGCGCCAGCAGCGCCGCATGCGGCGGGCGCACGCCCGAGGCGGCCTCGGCGATCGCCTCCAGCATCTCCGCGCGTTCGACGACGCTCGGCGCTTCGCCGACGATGTGCAGCCCGTGCGGGATAAGCTCGTATTCCAGTTCGAGGATCCGGGTCGTCAGCGCGCCGATCTCGGTCTCCGGGGCGTCCCAGGCGGGCTCGGAGGGGGCGAGGTCGACCGCCGCCGCTTGCGCCTGGATCAGTTCGGCGAGCTGCGCGCGCTCGGCGACCGCCTCGGGGGGCGCGGCGCGCCAGCGGTCGAGGGAGGATTTCAGGTCGATCAGGCCGCGATAGAGGCCTGCGGTCGCGAGCGGGGGCGTGATGTAGCTGATCAGCGTCGCCGCCGCCCGCCGCTTGGCCAGCGTGCCTTCGGAGGGGTTGTTGGCGGCGTAGAGATAGAGGTTGGGCAGATCGCCGATCAGCCGGTCCGGCCAGCTGTCGCCGTCGAGGCCGACCTGCTTGCCCGGCATGAACTCCAGCGCGCCGTGAGTGCCGAAATGCAGCACCGCATGGGCGTCGAAATCCTCGCGAAGCCATTGATAATAGGCGTAGAAGGCGTGTGTCGGCGCGAGCCCGCCCTCGAACATCAGCCGCATCGGGTCGCCTTCGTAGCCGAATCCCGGCTGCACGCCGACGAACACGTTTCCGAACTGCGCGCCGAGGATGAAGATGTCGCGCCCGTCGCTGAGCTGGCGCCCCGGCGCCGGGCCCCATGCCGCCTCGATCTGCGCCAGATGCCGCGCGCGGCGCACATGCGTATCCGCCGACACCCGGGCGTGCACGTTGGCGTCCTGTCCGAATTGCCCGGAATTGCCGCCGAGCACGCGGTCGCGCAGGGCGTCGACGCTCGCCGGAACGTCCAACGTGTAGCCTGCAGCCTTCAGCGATTTCAGCGTGTTGAAGAGCGACTCGAAGACGCTGAGGAAGGCCGCGGTCCCCGTCGCCCCGGCGTTCGGGGGGAAGTTGAACAGGGTGATCGCGACGCGCTTGTCCGCGCGCGCCGTGCGGCGCAGCCGCACCAGCCGCGCCACACGCGCGGCGAGCATCTCGGCGCGCTCGATGCAGGCGTTCATGTCGCGCGCGCCGGCCCCGCCGGAGAAGTCGCACCGCCGGTCGCAGCCCTCGCAGCGCCCCACGCCGCAGGACCGCCCGCCGAAGACGGTCGGGCTGGTGGCGCCGTCGAGTTCGGGGATCGCGACCATGATGGTCGATTCGATGGGCGTCAGGCCCCGCGCCCCCGTTCGCCACGCCTCCAGCGTCTGGAACTCGAGCGCGTGGGCCGCGAGATATGGCACGTCGAGCGCGCCGAGCAGCTTTTCGGCGGCGCCGCTGTCATTGTAGGCGGGGCCGCCGACCAGCGAGAAGCCGGTGAGCGACACCACCGCATCCACCACCGGCCGCCCGTCCTTCATGAAGAACTTCTCGACCGCGGGCCGCGCGTCGAGCCCGCTGGAGAACGCGGGCAGCACGTTGAGCCCCTGCGCCTCGAGCGCCGCGATGGCGCCGTCGTAATGGCGCGAGTCGTTGGCGAGCACATAGGAGCGCATCACCAGCAGCCCGACTGTTCCGGCCGTCCCCTTCGCAGGCAGATCGGCGGCGTTCTCGGTGATCCGGCCTTTCACCGCGGGGTGGTAGAGCGCGATCTCGGGATAATCGACCGGGTCCGCAGCCGGCGCAGTCCCCGTGTCGAGCCCGCCGTAACGGCCGACGAGGAAGCGCAGCATGTTCGCGATGTTTTCGTCGGAGCCCGACAGAAAATACTGCATCGTCAGAAAATAGGCGCGCAGATCCTGCGCCTTGCCGGGGATCCATTTCAGGATCTTCGGCAGCCGCCGCAGCATCGCCATCTGCCCCGCGCCCGACGACCCGCCCGCCTTGGGCTTGCCGCGCAGGCGCTTGAGCAGCGCGAGCGGCCCGGTCTGCTCGACGCTCATGTCGAGCCGGCCCGCCTTCGTCAGCTTCACCACTTCGCCCGCCGACAGGCAGCAGAACATCGCCCGGCAGTGCTCGCGCCGCGCCTGCAGCGCGGGCAGGATCGCGCGGATGTGGTCGTCCATGAACATCATGCAGGCGACGACGATGTCCGCCCGCGCGATGTCGGCCTTGCAGGCGGCCAGCGCCTCGGGCTCCGCCGCCCATTCCGACGCCGCATGCAGCGACACCGACAGCCCCGGCGCCTCGCGCGCCAGTTCCGCCTGCGCGCGCGCGACAGACGCCGTCAGGTGACCGTCCAGCGTGACGATCGCGACGCTGAGCCGGGGCGCAGCCTCAGCGCGCGAAATGGGCTTTTGCATCATAGAGTGTCTCGACGGTGATGGACCGGATGCCGCGTTCGGCGGCGAAGGCTTCGGTGTTGCGGCGGGCCTTGCCGCGCACGAAGAACGGGATCTTCTTCAACTCCTTCTCGGCGTCGGGTTTCCAGAGGATCGGCCCTTCGGCTTCCGCCGGGGCGGTAGAGGCCGGCGCGACTTCGGCTTCGGCTTCGACTTCGGCGGGGGCGGGGGCCTCAGCCTCCGGCGCGCCCTGACGGCGCGCGCCGTGCAGGTGCGACGGCCCCGCTTCGTCGTGGAACTCGAAATCGTCGCGGAACATGTGCAGCAGATGCTCCTCCAGACCCATCACGAGCGGGTGGATCAGCGTGTCGAACAGCACATTCGCGCCTTCGAAGCCCATCACCGGGGCGTAGCGGGCGGGGAAGTCCTGCACATGCACCGGCGCCGAGATCACGGCGCAGGGCAGGCCAAGGCGCTTCGCGATGTGGCGCTCCATCTGCGTCCCCAGCACCAGTTCCGGGTGCAGTTCGGCGATCTTCGCCTCGACTTCGAGATAGTCGTCGGTGATCAGCGGCTCGACGCCGAATTTCTTGGCCGTGTCGCGCAGGTCGCGGGCGAATTCGCGGTTGTAGCAGCCGAGGCCGACCAGCTCGAAGCCCATCTCCTCCACCGCCACCCGCGCCATCGCGCAGGCATGCGTCGCGTCGCCGAAGACGAAGACGCGCTTGCCGGTCAGGTAGGTGCTGTCCACCGACCGGCTCCACCACGGCATGTTGGCGGGCTGGCCGAGCAGCGCCGGCGCCGGATCGACGCCTGCGAGCCTCGCGACTTCCTCGATGAAGTCTCGCGTCGCGCCCATTCCGAGGGGGACGACTGTCGTGCGCTTCTGGCCGAACTGGCGCTCCAGCCAGCGCGCGGCGCTGTCGGCGATTTCGGGATAGAGCACCACGTTGAAATCCGCGTCGCCGATGCGGGCTATGTCGGCGGGCGCGGCGGTCATCGGCGCCACCACGTTCACCGCGATCCCCATACGCTCCAGCAGGCCCCGGATCTCGCGCAGATCGTCGCGGTGGCGGAACCCCAGCGCGCAGGGGCCGAGGATGTTGCAGCGGGGCCCGCCGCCGGTGCGTTCAACGGGTTGCGAGAGACGGCGCACGATCTGGTAGAACGTCTCCGCCGCGCCCCAATGCTCCTTCTTCTGGTAGGAGGGCAGCTCCAGCGGCACCACGGGCACCGGCAGGTCCATGCCTTCGGCCAGCCCGCCGGGGTCGTCCTGAATGAGTTCGGCGGTGCAGGAGGCGCCGACCAGCAGCGCCTTGGGCGCATGGCGCTCCACCGCGTCGCGGCAGGCGGTCTTGAACAGGTCGGCGGTGTCCGACCCCAGATCCTGCGCCTGGAAGGTGGTGTAGGTCACCGGCGGGCGGTGGTCGCGCCGCTCGATCATCGTGAACAGCAGATCGGCGTAAGTGTCGCCCTGCGGCGCGTGCAGCACATAATGCACGTCCTTCATCGCAGTGGCGATGCGCATCGCCCCGACATGGGGCGGGCCTTCATATGTCCAGACCGTCAGCTTCATACGCGCAGCCTCGCGCGGCGGTCGAGCGGGCGGACGAACAGCTCGGCGAGGTCCGCCGCCTGCTCGAAGCCCTGGATCGGCGTGAATACCAACTCGATCGCCCATTTCGTCGTGAGGCCCTCGGCCTCGAGCGGGTTGGCGAGGCCGAGGCCGCATACGGTGATGTCGGGGCGCTCGGCGCGGCAGCGGTCGAGCTGGCGCTCGAGGTCCTGGCCTTCCGACAGCCGCGCCTCGGCGGGCAGCAGGTCGAGTTCCGCGGCCATGTGCTCGCGGTGCAGATAGGGGGCGCCGACTTCGGTCGGGATCATCCCGCATTCGCGCGCCAGGAACCGCGCGATCGGGATTTCCAGCTGGCTGTCGGGGAAGAAGAACACGCGCTTGCCGCGCAGTCGCTCGGCGCGCCGCGCCACAGCCGCCTCCGCCCGCGCGCGCGGCGCGGAGATCGCGGCCTCGAAGCGCTCGGGCGCGACGCCCATCGCCTGCGCGCCCGCGCGCAGCCAGGCCGCCGTCCCTTCCGCGCCGAGCGGGAAGGGGGCTGGCAGGCGGGTCGCGCCGCGCTTCTCCAGCAGCCGCGCGGTCTCGGCGAGGAAGGGCTGCGCCAGAAGCATCTGCGTGTTCGGCCCAACTTCGGGCATCTCGCCGGCATTGCGCGCCGGCATGAAGCGCACCGGCCCCGCGCCCATCTCGCCGAACAGCCGCGCGAACTGGTCCTCCACGACATCCGCCAGCGCGCCGACGATCAGCAGCTCGCGCGCCTGCGTCTCGCCCAGCGTGGGGACGAGCGCGGCGAGGCACGCATCCTCGCCCTGCGTGAAGGTCGTCTCGATGCCCGAGCCCGAATAGTTGAGCACGCGCGTGCGGCCCTGATGCGCGACGCTGAGGCGCTCGGCGGCGCGGCTGAGGTCGAGCTTGATGACTTCGGAGGGGCAGGAACCGACCAGAAACAGCAGCTTGATCTCGGGGCGGCGCGCCAGCAGCTGCGTCACCACCCGATCGAGCTCCTCGTTCGCGTCGGCGAGGCCCGCGAGGTCGTGGTCGTCGATGATCGCCGTGGCGAAGCGCGGCTCGGCGAAGATCATCACGCCGGCCGCCGACTGGATCAGATGCGCGCAGGTGCGGCTGCCCACCACGAGGAAGAACGCGTCCTGGATTTTCCGGTGCAGCCAGACGATGCCTGTCAGCCCGCAGAACACCTCGCGCTGGCCGCGCTCGCGCAGCACCGGGCGGTCGGCGCAACCCGCGGCGGTCGAGCGGGCGTCGAGCGGGCTCATCGCGCGCACTCCGCCATCATCCGCGCCTCGGCGCGCATTTCGTCCGCCATGGTCTCTGCGGCGCCCTGGAGCCGCGCCTGCCGCAGCTTCCAGAGGAACTGCGCGGCGTTGACCACGTAAATCGCATAGGCCGCCAGCGCGACGGCGAGTTGCTGGGCGGGCGTCCCCCAGCCGTTCAGCAGCAGGACCAGATAGAGCGTGTGGAGCGCGATCACCCCCATGCTCACCACGTCCTCCCAGAAGAATGCGGGCGCGAACAGCCACTTGCCGAACACGACCTTCTCCCAGATCGAGCCGGTGACCATGATCGTGTAGAGGACAAGCGTCTTGACGACGACCGAGGCCGTCGCCGCCCACAGCCCTTCGCCCGTCCACAGATAGCGCAGCACCAGCCCGAGGCTGACGAGAAAGACGAGGAACTGCAGCGGCGCGAGAACGCCCTGAACGGTGGTCCACGCCGTGGCGTCGCGGCGGGCCCGCTCGGCGGGCGTGTACAGCGCCGCGCGCGCGCGCTTCGGGCGCGGCTGCGTGCGTCGCTGGCCCTGAGCTGCGGCGGGCGCCATCGGTCCGTCTCCTCCTGAGCGCTTTGTCGTTGCTGGGATGCTAGGCGTCGGCAAGGCGAGTGTCAACTAAACATGACGTTCGGTTGCGCTGACGCAGTGGGCTGCGGCGTCGACGCCGCTGCGGGATGGCGGAGGGGCCGGGCCCGGGCGCGGGCCTCGCCCCGCGAATCGCGACGCGTGCGGCGCCTTGCCTCAGTTTCCGCGACATTCCGTCAACTTGCGCGCAGGATTGGGGCATTTCCGTCGGGTCTGACTTCTGGCGTCGACTCGGCGCGAGCATCTGAGTGCTCTTGGCGTTGGCGCCAAGATAGGGCGTCGAGCGCGTCGGAAGACCGCGCAGGCGCCGCCGTCTGTAAATCGTCGTTGACACATGAGGGCGATCCGCCGCATTTTAGCGTGCCGACGCCGGGCGCTTGACCGGCGCCGGCGTTCGGCAGGCGCCCGCCAAGAGGCGTCGGTCGGCGCGGCCCGACGGCGGTCCCGAACGCGCCGCCCCCGCTCCGGCGACTGGAGGAGCATGGGATGGATGTGAGCCGCACCGCCGCCGCCATGCGCGACCGCGACTCGGACGCGGAGTCTGCGCGAGGGTTCGGCGCGCTCGGCCTCGATCCCTGCGCGCCAAATCGGCGCGACCCTGGACAGGACAGCCTGCGCGCCCTCGTCGAAAGCGCCGTCATCCCGATGCTGCTCCAGCGCTGCCGTCAGCCCGAAGCGCCGCGCCGCGCCCCGCCGCCCAGCGCCGTCGACGCGCTGGCGCGGGGCGCGCTCGCGCGCGACGGCGCTGCGGCGTCGGCGCTGGTCGCCTCGCTCTATTCCGAGGGCGTCGACGTCGAGTCGCTCCTCAACGACCTGATCGCGCCCGCGGCGGTGCGGCTCGGCGAGTACTGGCACGCCGACGCCGCCGATTTCGTCGAGATCGCGCTCGCCTCGCAGCGGCTGCTCGCGATCACCCGCGCGCTCGGCGAACAGCTCGAACATCTCCATCCCGCCCCTGTCGGCGCGCCGCTCGCCATCGTCGGCTCGCCGGCGAACGAGCGCCATGCGATGGGGGCGCTGATCGTGGCCAACAGCTTCCGCGCCGCCGGTTGGCGTGTGCGCGAGGCGCCCGGGGCCGAGGCGGCGGAGCTCGCCGAGGCGGTGCGCGCCGAGCATGTCGCGCTGGTCGGTCTGTCGGTCTGCTCCGAGCGCGCCCTCGCGGCGCTGCCGCAGACCGTCGCGCTGCTGCGGCGCGCCTCGCGCAATCGTCGGTTGATCGTCACGATGGGCGGGGCCGCGCTGTCGCCGAACCCCGCTCTGGGCGAAGGCGCCGGAGCCGATTTCGTTGCGCGCGACGCGCGCGACGCGGTCGCCAGGGCGAAATCATGCTTGTCACATTCGGGATAATCCTCAACAACAACCCTCCGAGGACCCTGTCCAGGAGCTAGGCGCACCGCAGCATGCAACGGCCCGTCGCCATAGACCCGATCAGCCCGTTCCGCACCCCGGAGACGACCTTCGGGCTGTTCGGCGGGCCGGCGGCGGCGATGGCGGTCGTGGCCGCCTGCGACGTGGCGCTGGTGCTCGACCCTGAGGGCGTGATCGTCGATCTGGCCCATAACGGCGTCGAGTTGTCGCGCGAGGGGCTGTCGGACTGGGTCGGTCGCCCGTGGCGGACGCTCGTCGGGCCCGACAGCGTCGCAAAAGTCGACGAGATGCTGGCCGGCGCGGCGGGCGGTCCCGCGCTCACCCGCCGCCAGATCAACATGATCACCCCGAACGGGGCGGAGCTGCCGGTCAGCTTCGCGACGACCCCGCTCGCCGAAGGCAGGCTGCTGGCGCTGGGGCGCGAGATGCGCAGCCTCGCGGCCCTGCAATCGCGCCTCGTCGAAGCCCAGCACGGCGTCGAGCGCGAATACGCCCGGCTTCGCGACGCCGAGATGCGCTACCGGCTGCTCTTCCAGATGACGCCCGAGCCGTTGATGATCGTGGACGCCGCCACCCGGCGCATCGCCGAGGCCAACCCGGCCGCCGAGCGCATCCTCGCGCCGCAGGGCAAGCGGCTGGTCGGGCGGGTGTTTCCGGTGGGCGTGGACAGCGCCGACCTGCTCGAGCTCGAACGCCTCGTCGCCCGCGCCCGCGCCACCGGTCGGGCGGAGGGCGTCTCCGCGCGGATGCCCGACGGATCGCAGGCGGAGATTTCGGCGGCCCTGTTCCGGCAGGACGCGAGCGCCTTCCTGCTGGTGCGCGTCGGCGCCGGAGCGCGGGGCGGCGCGCAGGCCGACCACGAGGCGCGCGCCGCCGCCGCCATCCTCGGGGCGGCGCCGGAAGGCTATGTCGCGACCGATGCGGGCGGGGTGATCCGCCACGCCAATCTCGCCTTCCTCAACCTCGCGCAACTCGCCACCGAGGAGCAGGCGCTGGGCGAATCGCTCGAGCGCTTCCTCGGGCGGCCCGGCGTCGATCTGGCGGTGCTGATGTCCACCCTGCGCGAGAGCGGGTCGGTGCGGCTTTTCTCCACCAGCCTGCGGGGCGATTTCGGCTCGATGGTGGAAGTCGAGATCTGCGCCGCCCGCGCCGCCGGCGCCGGGGAGGATGCGGGCGAGGGGCCGGGCGATCTGTTCGGGTTCCTGATCCGCAATGTCGACCGGCGCGGCGCCGCGCGACCCGAGATCGCCATGCCGCGCAGCTTCGACCAGCTGACCGAGCTGGTGGGCCGCGTGCCGCTGAAGGACCTCGTGCGCGAGACCACCGACGTGATCGAGCGGCTGTGCATCGAAGCGGCGCTCGAGCTGACCGGCGACAACCGCGCCTCCGCCGCCGAGATGCTCGGCCTCAGCCGCCAGAGCCTTTACGTGAAACTGCGCCGCTACGGGCTCGGCGACCTCGATCAGGGCGAGGGCTGACGGCTCAGGGGCCGGTGAAATCCCGGTCGTGGCGCAGCGCCGGGATGCGCCGGCGGGCCGCCTCGACCTGCGACAGGTCCAGGTCGACCAGCGTCGCGCCCGGCGCCTCGCGGCCATCGGCCAGAACCTCGCCCCAGGGCGCGACGGCAAGCGAATGCCCCCAGGTGCGCCGCGGCGCGCCGCCGTCGGCGCGGGGATGCGCGCCGCATTGCGCCGGCGCCAGCACGAAGCATCCGGTCTCGACGGCGCGCGCCCGCAGCAGGACTTCCCAATGCGCTTCCCCTGTGGGCGGGGTGAAGGCGGCGGGGACGGTCAGGATCGAAGCCCCCGCCTGCGCCAGCGCGCGATGCAGCGCCGGAAAGCGCAGATCGTAGCAGATCGTCATGCCCAGCCCGCACCATGGCGTCGGCGCGAGCACGGCGCGGTCGCCGGGGCGGAAGGCGGCGCTCTCGCGCCAGGTCTCGGTCTCCGACACGTCCACGTCGAACATGTGGATCTTGTCGTAGCGCGCCCGGATCGCGCCCTGCGCGTCGATCAGCAGCGAGCGGTTGGCGAAGCGCCCGTCCGGGTCGCCCGTGCGCAGGGCGAGCGAGCCGATCAGCAGCCAGATTTCCAGCTCCGCCGCGACCGCGCGCAGCCGCGCCAGAGTCGGGTCGTCCTGTTCGAGGCGCAGCAGGGCGCGGCGGCGGTCTGCGTCGGAAGTGACGATGTTGGTCACCTCCGGCGTCAGGACCAGCTGGGCGCCGCCCGCCGCCGCCTTGCGGATCAACGCTTCGGTCGCAGGGAGGTTCGCCTCGGGGTCGTCGGAGGCGGTGAGCTGGACGAGGCCCGCGCGCAGGATCACGCCAGCAGTCCGTCGAGCTTGCCCGCGCGGTCCAACGCGTAAAGCTCGTCGCAGCCGCCGATCGGCGCGCCCGCGATGAAGATCTGCGGCACGGTGCGCCCGCCATGGGAGCGCTTGGTCATCTCGGCGCGGCGGGCGGGGTCGCGCATCACGTCGATCTCCTCGAAGGCCGCGCCCTTCTGCGTCAGAAGCCGCTTGGCGGCGGCGCAATAGCCGCAGATCGGGGTGGTGTAGATTTCAACGCGCTTCATGCCGCCCTCCGCTCGTCTCACGCGCCAGTCATATGCGGTTCCGCGTCGCGCGCAACGCGGGCGAGCGCGAGGACCGCGACATCCGCCGCCCCCGCCGCCCGAAGCGCCTCGGCGCAGGCCGAGAGCGTCGCGCCGGTGGTGATCACGTCGTCGACCAGCAGCACGCGCGCGCCGCGCGCCAGCGGGGCGCGACGGGCGCGCAGGGCGAAAGCGCCGGCCATGTTCTCGATCCGCGCGGCGCGCCCGCGCCCCTCCTGGCTCGGCGTGGCGCGGCGGCGGATCAGCAGATCGGGCGCGAAGGCCTCGGGACGGCCCGCGCGCTGCGTCAGATGGCGGGCCAGCTCTGCGGACTGGTTGAAGCGGCGGAGCAGCAAGCGCGTCCAGTGCAGCGGGACCGGCGCGACGAGGTCGCACTCCGCGATCAGATCGCGGCCCGCGCGCTGCATCCAGCCGGCGGCCGTCCGCGCGATGTCGAGCCGGTCGGCGTGCTTGAGCGCCAGCGCCGCCTTGCGGATCGGCCCGCCATAAAGCGCCGCCGCCCGCCCGCGCGACCAGGCGGGCGGCCAGCGCGCGCACTGCTCGCAGACCAGCCGCTCGCCCGCCTCGGGGGCCCTTTCGGCGAGCGGCGCGCCGCACAGATCGCAGAACGGCGCGGCGATGAAGGCGGCCTCGGCGAAGCAGTCGGCGCAGAGCCCGCCCTGCGCCGCCGTTTCCGCCCCGCAGGCCGCGCAGACCGGCGGATAGAGCGCTTCGAGCGCCGCCCCCGCCACCGCCGACAGCCCTGTCCGCATCGCCCCGCCTTTCCCCGCGCGCGCCCCGCCGCTATCTGCCGTCGAGGAGGACCGTCCATGACCTCGCCGCCGAGCCTGTTCGACCGCCGCGCGCTGATCATGCGCCGCGACCGCGCCGCCGCAAGCGGCTTTCGCGACGCGGATTTCCTGCACGCCCGCGCGGCGGCCGAGATCGCCGACCGGCTCGGCGACGTCCCCCGCGCCTTTCCGAGCGCGCTGATCGTCGGCTCGGGCGGCGGCGCCTATGCGCGCGCGCTGCGGGGCCATGTGGGGGCTGAGGCGCTTGAGCAGGTCGAGCCCTCGCCGCGCCTTGCGGCGCTGGCGCGAGAGGTCGCGCCGACCACGGTCGGCGACGGGCCCGAGGCGGCGCAGGGCGGGCCGTTCGATCTGGTCGTCCTCGGGCTCGGCCTGCACGCCGAGAACGATCCGGTCGGGCTGCTGACCCGCATCCGCCTCGCGCTGAAGCCCGACGGGCTGCTGCTCGGCGCGACCCTCGGCGGGCGCACGCTGGCGGAGCTGCGCGCGGCGCTCGCCGAGGCCGAAGCGGCGGAGGAGGGCGGCCTCAGCCCGCGCGTCGCCCCTATGATCGACATCCGCGACGCGGGCGCGCTGCTCCAGCGCGCGGGCTTCGCCATGCCGGTCGCCGATCTCGACGGAGTCGACGTCGACTATCCCGACGCGCTCGCGCTGATGCGCGACCTGCGCGCGATGGGCGAGGCGAACGCGCTCGCTGAGCGCCGGCGCTGCTTCACCCGGCGCGCGACCCTGCTCCGCGCCTGCGCGCTCTACGCCGAACATTTTCCGGCGGGTCCGGGGCGCGTGCGCGCGCGCTTCGACATCGTGCATCTGTCGGGCTGGGCGCCGGCGCCGGGCCAGCCGGTCCCGAAGCGCCCCGGTTCGGCGACGGCGCGGCTGGCCGATGCGCTGGGGACCGTGGAGCGACCGGCGGGCGAGAAGCCGGGCGGGTAGGGCGCCCGCCGCTTGACCTCTCCCGCCCGCCCGCGTCATCTGCGGCGCGGATAACGACGGGAGAGGCCCCATGAGCGCGGCGATCATCGACGGCAAGGCGGTCGCGGCGGAGCTGGTCGCGCGCGTCGCCGAGGCGGCGGCGGCGCTGAAGGTCGAGGCCGGCGTCGTTCCGGGGCTCGCGGCGGTGCTGGTCGGCGACGACCCCGCCAGTGCGGTCTATGTGCGCAGCAAGGGCAAGCGCACGCGCGAAGCTGGCATGGCCTCCTTCGAGCACCGGCTGCCGGCGACGGCGACGCAGGCGGAGCTTCTCGACCTCGTCGCGCGGTTGAACATCGACCCACAGGTTCATGGAATTCTTGTTCAACTTCCCCTTCCACCGCAGATCGACGCGGCGGCGGTGATCGACGCGATCTCGCCCGCCAAGGATGTCGACGGCTTTCACGCGATCAATGTCGGGCGTCTCGCCTCGGGGCTCGAGGCGATGGTCCCCTGCACGCCGCTCGGCGCGCGGATGCTGCTGCGGCGCGCCCTGGGCGACATGAGCGGGGCGGAGGCGGTGGTGCTCGGGCGCTCCAACATCGTGGGCAAGCCGATGGCGCAACTTCTGCTCGCCGAGAACTGCACGGTGACGCTCGCGCACAGCCGCAGCCGCGATCTGCCGGCCCTGTGCCGGCGGGCCGACATCCTCGTCGCCGCCGTGGGGCGGCCAGAGATGGTGCGCGGCGACTGGATCAGGCCGGGCGCGACCGTGATCGACGTCGGCATCAACCGCGTCGCGGGGGCCGATGGCGGGTCGCGGCTCGTCGGAGACGTCGCCTTCGACGAGGCGATCGCGGTCGCCGGCGCGATCACGCCGGTGCCCGGCGGGGTGGGGCCGATGACCATCGCCTGCCTGCTCGCCAACACGCTGACCGCCTGCCGGCGCAGCCTCGGGCTGGCGTCGGCGACGCTGTTCGACTGACCCCTGAGACGAGGCGCCCGATGCCCCATCCCGACCTGCCGCACGGCCCGCTGCACGGGCTGCGGGTGCTCGACATGAGCCGGATTCTCGCCGGGCCCACCGCCGGCCAGCTGCTTGGCGACCTCGGGGCCGACGTGCTCAAGATCGAGCGCCCCGGAGCGGGCGACGACACGCGCGGCTGGGGGCCCCCTTTCGTGACCGACGCCGAAGGCCGCGAGACCCGCGAGAGCGCCTATTACCTCTGCGCCAACCGAAACAAACGCTCGCTCGCCATTGACATATCGAAGAAAGAGGGAGCCGACGCCGTGCGTCGGCTGGCGGCGCGCGCCGACGTTCTGATCGAGAACTACAAGCTCGGCGATCTGGCGCGGCGCGGTCTCGGGCCTGACGATCTCGCGGCGCTGAACCCGCGGCTCATTTATTGCTCGATCACGGGTTTCGGTCAGACCGGGCCTTATGCGGCCCGGGCCGGCTACGATTTCCTCGCGCAGGGCTATGGAGGGATCATGTCGGTGACCGGCGAGCCGGAAGCCGAGGGCGGGCGGCCGATGAAAGTCGGCGTCGGCATCGCCGATGTGATGTGCGGGATGTATGCGACCGTCGCGATCCTCGCGGCGCTGCGGGCGCGTGAGACGACCGGACGGGGCCAGCGCATCGACATGTCGCTGCTCGACAGCCAGATCGCCTGGCTGATCAATCAGGGCACGGCGCATCTGTGCGACGGGAGGGTTCCGGGGCGCCTCGGCAACGCGCATCCGACCATCGTCCCCTACGACACGTTTCCGGCGTCGGACGGCTGGTTCATCATCGCCGCCGGAAATGACGGCCAGTTCCGGCGATTGTGCGAGACCGGCGGGCGGGCGGCGCTGGCCGACGATCCGCGCTTTCTGACCAACGCCGACCGGGTGCGCAACCGCGACGCGCTGACCCCGCTTCTTCACGAGGTCACGCGGGCGCAGAGCAAGGCTTGGTGGATCGATGCGCTGGAACGCGTCGGCGTGCCGTGCGGTCCGGTCAACGACATCGCCGAGGCCTTCGCCGATCCGCAGGTCGTCCATCGCGGCGGGACGGTGCGGATGGCGCATCCCGCAGCGGGGTCGGGCGCGGTCGATCTGATCGCCAATCCAATCAAGCTGAGCGAGACGGAGATCACTTATCGCCACGCGCCGCCCTGCCTCGGCCAGCACACAGCCGAGGCCTTGCGCGAGGCGGGCTTCTCGGAGGCCGAGATCGCGGCGCTGGCGCAGGCGGGTGCGATCGCGGGCGACGCGCTTGGCTGAAGCGCTCGACGCGGGGCGACGGGCGGGCCATATGTCGGGCGCACCACGAGGCGGGGCGCGGGAGAGCAGATGACATCCGAAACCGACCCGGACGCCCGGCGCAGCGCGCTGCGGCGCGCCTTCGGGGCCTTTCCGACCGGCGTTACCATCGTCGCCACGCTCGACGCGCAGGGCGCGCCGACGGGGTTCACGGCCAATTCCTTCACCTCGGTCTCGCTCGATCCGCCGCTGCTGCTGGTCTGTCTGGCGCACAGCGCGGCGACCTATGCCGCCTTCGAGACGGCTGAGCACTTTGCGGTGAGCGTGCTCGGCGCGACCCAGCGCGAGGCGTCGCGCATCTTCGCCACGCGCGGCGCCGACAAGTTCGCGACGGTGCGCTGGCGCGCCGAGGCGACCGGCGCGCCGGTGATCGAAGGCGCGGCCGCCTGGTTCGACTGCGCGATGGAGCGACGGATCAAGGCGGGAGACCACACGATCCTGCTCGGGCGGATCGCCGCGTTCGGCGAGGCGTCGATCGAGCCGCTCGGCTACTGGCGCGGCGCCTATGTCGGCTTCGGACCGGAAGGCGGCGCGACCGCCCCGCGCGGCGGCGGCGTTCGGGTCAGCGCCATCGTGGAGCGGCGGCGCTCGGCGCTGTTGCGGATCGGACCGGACGGGGCGGCGGCGCTGCCTTCGGCTGACGCGTTTGGGCCTGCGGGCGCGCCGGGGAGCCTGCTCGGGCAGTTGGGCGCGGCCGGCGTCTGGGCGGAGCTGCCATTCGTCTTCGAGAGCTGCGACGCGGGCCACATGCATCACGTCGTCTATCGCGGCGCGGCGCCGGACGCGCCCGACCCTGCGCCGGGCTGGCGCTTCGCGCCGTTCGACGACCTCCCCCTCGCGCGGATGGCCCCGCACGAGGCGGCGACGCTGCGCCGCTACGTCGACGAACGCGCCGCCCACGCCTATGGGCGCTATGTCGGCGATCAGGGCGGCTGGGCGGGCTGAAATGGCGCGCGGCCGATCGGTTGACGGCGAAGCAACGCTTTTCTAACGCTGATCGCCGCAGGATCGGCGTCGCCGGCGGGGGGCTCCCGCCGAGGGTGAACGGCGCGGGGCGGAGCGGGCGATGCGGGCGCAGGACAGTCGGGCCGGGTTCTATCGCGCGTCGCGCCGGGTGTTTCCCAACAGCTACCGCGCCCGAGCGACGGTTTTCGCGGCCGTTGCGGCGGCGGCGCCTTTCGCGGCCTCCGGCGGGGCGGCGCTCGCCGGGGCGTCCGGCGCAGGCGCGGCGCTCTGGATGGCGGCGGGGGCTCTGGCCTCGGGTCTGGCGCTGCGGGGGCTGTGGCTCCTGCTGCGCCCACTCGGCCAGATCGCCGAAGCGCTGCGCCATGTCGGCGAGGGCGCGCGCGGCGGCGCCGGGTCTGGAGACGAGATCGCCCGCATATCGCGCGGGGTCGAGGCGCTGGGCAGGCGGCTCGAGATCGCGTCGCGCAAGGGCGACCCGTCGCGGCTCGACGATCCGCTGACCGGGCTCGCCAACCGCCTCAACGTGATGCGCCGCGCCCGCGACGAGATCGTGCGCTGCCGGCGCAAGGGGGCGCCGCTGTCGGTCGGGCTGTTCGAGTTGACCCATCTGGAGGAAGTGCGCGCCGGCGCGGGCGAACTCGCCGCCGACGAAGCGCTGCGCCGGGCGGCTGAGGCGCTGGCGCAGGCGTTGCGGGCCTATGACGTGGTGGGCCGCTGGGACGGCGCGATCTTCGTCGCGCTGATGCCCGAGGCGGAAGTGGAGCACGCCGTCTCGGCGATGCGGCGGGCGCGCGAGCATCTCGCCGTGACGCAGCGCGCGGCGGTCGGGGCGGCCCCGCTCGGCGCCGTGGCGGGGGTCGCAGTGCTGCAACCCGAGGATGCGACGCTCGCGGACATCGCGTCGCGCGCCGGCAAGGCGCTGGCGCGCGCGCGGGCGGGCTTCGGCGGGGGCGTCGAGGCCGCGCCGGGGCCGCGCACGCGCCCCGCGCAACTTTCGAGCGTCTGAGCCGCGCCTACTCGGCGGCTTGCGCGTAGGCCTCCAGCGGCGGGCAGGAGCAGACGAGCGCGCGGTCGCCCGCGACATTGTCCACGCGCCCGACGGGGGGCCAGTACTTGTCCTCGATCAGGCCCGGCGCCGGGAAGGCGGCCTTCTCGCGGCTGTAGGGGCGCGTCCACTCTCCCAGCAGCATGTCCTGCGTGTGCGGGGCGTTCTTCAGGACGTTGTCCTCGGGGTCGGCCGCGCCGCGCGCCACCTCGTCGATCTCGTCGCGGATTGCGACCATCGCGTCGCAGAAGCGGTCGAGTTCGGCGAGGCCTTCGGACTCGGTCGGCTCGATCATCATGGTCTCGGGAACCGGCCAGCTCATGGTCGGCGCATGGAAGCCGTAATCCATCAGGCGCTTGGCGACGTCCTCGACGCCGATGCCGGTCTCGGCCTTGATGGCGCGCAGGTCGATGATGCACTCATGCGCGACGCGTCCGTCGCGGCCCGAATAGACGACCGGGAAATGCGGGCGCAGCTTCGCGGCGATGTAGTTCGCGCTCAGGATCGCGACTTCGCTGGCGCGTTTCAGCCCCTCGGGGCCCATCAGCGCGATGTAGGACCACGAGATCGGCAGGATCAGCGCCGAGCCCCAGGGCGCCGCCGACACCGGGCCTTCGCGCGGGCCGGCGCCGGCTGCGGGGTTCACGCCGTCGATCAGCGGGTGGTCGGGCAGATGCGGCGCCAGATGCGCGGCCACCCCGATCGGGCCGACGCCGGGGCCGCCGCCGCCATGCGGGATGCAGAAGGTCTTGTGCAGGTTCATGTGGCAGACGTCGGCGCCGAAATCGCCGGGCCGCGCCAGCCCCACCAGCGCGTTGAGATTCGCGCCGTCGAGATAGACCTGCCCGCCCGCTGCATGGACCATGTCGCAGGCCTCGCGGATGCCCGCCTCGAACACGCCATGGGTGGAGGGGTAGGTGACCATCAGCGCCGCGAGCCGGTCGGCATGCGCCTCCACCTTGGCGCGCAGATCGGCGAGGTCGATGTCGCCCTGCGCGTCGCATTTCACCACGACGACCTGCATCCCGGCCATGATCGCCGAGGCCGGGTTGGTGCCATGCGCGGAGGAGGGGATCAGGCAGACGTCGCGATGGCCCTCGCCGCGCGCGCGGTGCCAGTTCCGGATGGTCAGAAGCCCCGCATACTCGCCCTGGCTGCCGGCGTTGGGCTGGAGCGAGACGGCGGCGAAGCCGGTGATCTCGGCCAGCCACGCCTCGAGATCCTCGAACAGGAGCTGATAGCCCTGCGCCTGCTCCAGCGGCGCGAAGGGGTGGAGATGGGCGAAGCGCTTCCAACTCAGCGGGATCATCTCGGTCGCCGCATTGAGCTTCATGGTGCAGGAGCCGAGCGGGATCATCGCGCGGTCGAGCGCCACGTCGCGCGCCTGCAGCCGGCGCAGATAGCGCATCATCTCGGTCTCGCTGCAATGGGTGTTGAAGACCGGGTGGGTGAGGAAGGCGCTGGTCCGCCGAAGCCCCTCGGGAATCGCGTCGGGGCGGGTCGGCGCCAGTTCGGCGTCGAGCGCGGCGAGCGAGAGCTTCCCATCCGCCTCGCGGTCGAAGACGCGCCAGAGCCGGGCGACGTCGCCCGCGCGGGTGGTCTCGTCGAAGCTGATCCCGATGCGGTCTGGGCCGGCCACGCGCAGGTTGATCCGCTCGGCGCGGGCGCGCGCGGCGATGCGGCGGGCCTGACCGGGGACGTTCAGCGTCAGCGTGTCGAAGAAGGCGTCATGGGCGACGTCGCAGCCGAGCCGCCGCAGCCCTTCGGCGGCGAGGACGGCGAGGCGGGCGACGCGGCGGGCGATCTGCGTCAGACCGTCCGGGCCGTGATAGACGGCGTACATCGACGCCATCACCGCCAGCAGCGCCTGGCTGGTGCAGATGTTGGACGTCGCCTTGTCGCGGCGGATGTGCTGCTCGCGCGTCTGCAGCGCCATGCGCAGCGCGGGCTTGCCGCGGCTGTCCACCGAAACGCCGATGATGCGGCCGGGGATGGCGCGCTTGTGCGCGTCATGCGTGGCGAAGAAGGCCGCATGCGGGCCGCCATAGCCCATCGGCACGCCGAAGCGCTGCGCCGAGCCGATGGCGATTTCGGCGCCGAGTTCGCCCGGCGGCGTCAGCAGCGTGAGCGCGAGCAGGTCGGTCGCGACCACGCCAAGCGCGCCCGCGCCGCGCAGGCGCGCGAAAACGGAGCGCCAGTCGCGGACCGCGCCGGAGGAGCCGGGATAGGAGATCAGCGCGCCGAAGACTGTGGAGGGGTCGAGCGTCGCCGGGTCGCCGACGACGACGCCGATCCCCATCGGCTCGGCGCGGGTGCGCAGCACGGCGATGGTCTGCGGATGCGTGTCGGCGTCCACGAAGAACGCCTGCGCCTTCGATTTCCCGACGCGCCGCGCCATCGCCATCGCCTCCGCCGCCGCCGTCGCCTCGTCGAGCAGCGAGGCGTTGGCGAGGTCGAAGCCTGTGAGGTCCATGACCATCTGCTGGAAATTGAGCAGCGCCTCGAGCCGGCCCTGGCTGATCTCGGCCTGATAGGGGGTGTAGGCGGTGTACCAGCCGGGGTTCTCCAGAACGCGGCGCTGGATCACCGAGGGCGTGACCGTGCCGTGATAGCCCATGCCGATCATCGAGGTGAACACCTCGTTGCGCGCCGCCACGTTTCGCAGGTCGTGCAGCGCGTCGCGCTCGGTGCGCGGAGCGGGGGTGGCGAGGGGGCGGCGGAGGCGGATCGCCTCGGGGACGGTCTGGTCGATCAGCGCGTCGAGGCTCGGGGCGCCCACGACCGCCAGCATGCGCTCGATCTCGGCCTCGTCGGGGCCGATATGGCGGCGCAGAAAATCCTCGCGCGCCTCCAGCGCGCTCAGGGGGAGGGCGGTCATCGCGTCAGCCTCCGATCAGGGCCTTGTAGGCGTCGGCGTCCATCAGGCCCGATAATTCGGACGGGTCGGCGATGGTCATGCGGCAGAGCCACGCCGCGCCTTCGGGGTCCTCGTTCAGCAGCGCGGGGTTGTCGGCGGGGTCGGGGTTGACCTCGGCGATCTCTCCGGTGATCGGCGCGTAGATCTCGGACGCCGCCTTGACCGATTCCACCGTGCCGCATTCGGCCCCCTTGGCGACCGCCTCGCCGGGGCTCTTCATCTCGACGAACACCACGTCGCCGAGCTGGTCGGCGGCGTGGCGGGTGATGCCGACAGTCGCGACGTTCCCCTCGACGCGGACCCATTCGTGATCTTCGGTGAAATAGACGCTCATGCTGCGGACCCTTGCTGTGCGCCGGCGGCGGCGCGCTTGTAGCGGTGCGGGACGAAGGGGCTTTCGACGACGCGGGCGGGCAGGGCGGCGCCGCGCACGATCAGCTCCAGCGCCGTTCCGGGCGCGGCGGCGCCGGCCTCGACGAGGCCGAGCGCGACCGGGGCGCCGATGGTGGGGCCGAAGCCGCCCGAGGTGATCCGCCCGACCGCGCGGCCTTCGACCCTGATCTCGACGCCCGCGCGCGCGGGGGCGCGGCCTTCGGGGCGGATCGCGACGAGCCGGCGTCTCGAGCCGTCCGAAAGCTGGCGCAGGATGATCTGCGCGCCGGGAAAGTCGGCGGCCTCGCGGCGGCGGCGCGGGATCGACCAGCCGAGGCCGGCTTCGGCGGGCGTGACGCCCTCGTCGATGTCCTGACCCCAGAGCGGCAGGCCGGCTTCGAGCCGCAGCGTGTCGCGCGCGCCTAGGCCGGCTGGGGCCACTCCCGGCTGGGCGAGCAGGGCCTCGGCGAAGGCCTCGGCCAGTTCGGGCGGGGTCGAGATCTCGAAGCCGTCCTCGCCTGTGTAGCCGAGCCGCGAGACGCGCAGGGCGGCGCCGCGCCACGGCGCTTCCGTCGTCTCCATGAAGGCGAGTGCGGCGGCCTGTGGGACAAGTGGCGCGAGCGCGGTCTCGGCGGCAGGGCCTTGCAGGGCGATCAGGGCGCGGTCGAGCGGCGCGATGTCGAGGTCCGGCAGCCGCGCGCGCAGATGGGCGATGTCGACTGCCGCGCGCGCGGCGTTGACGACAACGAAAAGATGATCGCCGGCATGGCTGACGATCAGGTCGTCGATCACCCCGCCTTCGTCGGTTGTGAACTGGGTGTAGCGCGCCTTGCCCGGCCCGAGCGTCGCCAGCGCGCCCGGCGCGACGCGCTCCAGCGCGCGCGCCGCGGCCTCAGGGTCGTCCGGGGATCGGAGCGCGACCTGGCCCATATGCGAGACGTCGAACAGCGCGGCGCGCTCGCGGCATTGGGCGTGCTCGGCGAGGATGCCGGCGGGATACTGGACGGGCAGCGACCAGCCGGCGAAGTCCACCATCCGACCGCCGAGCCGCGTATGGAGGTCGTGGAGAGGCGTGCGGCGAGGCGCGGTCGCGGTCATTGCAACTCCCGTGAGACGACGCGACTCCCAGCGCATCGCCTGCTGCGATGCGGCAAGCTAGCGCTGAGGCCGGTCCGTCGCAAGGCGACCTCCGGGCCGAAGATCACCCGCGCAGCGCTGCGATCCGCGCGACCGTCGCGGCGGTGGCGGGGTCGGCGCCCTCCGCCGCGCCGGCCTTCAGCGCGTCGAGCATCCCGCCCGCCAGCTGCTTGCCGAGTTCGACCCCCCACTGGTCGAAGCTGTTGACGTCCCAGATCGCGCCCTGCGCGAACACCTTGTGCTCGTAGAGCGCGATCAGCCGGCCCAGCGCGAAGGCGTCGAGCCGGCGGTGCAGGATCAGCGTCGAGGGCCGGTCGCCGGGGAAGACGCGATGCGGGGCGAGGCGGGCCACCTCCGCCGCCGGCGCGCCGGCCATCGCAGCCTCCGCCTCCGCCAACGTGCGCCCGAAGGCGAGGGCGGAGGCCTGAGCGAGGCAGTTGGCGGCGAGCTTGGCGTGGTGGTCGGCGAGCGCGTCGGCCATCGCATCCCAGCCCGGCGCGACGCGCGGCTCGGCGGCGAGGATGAAATCCACCGGGATCACGTCGGTTCCCTGATGGACGAGCTGGAAGAAGGAGTGCTGCGCGTTGGTGCCCGGCTCGCCCCAGATCACCGGCGCCGTGGCGCGCGCGACCGGCCCGCCGTCGCGGCGCGCGCGCTTGCCGTTCGACTCCATGTCGAGCTGCTGGACGTAAGCCGCGAAGCGTTCGAGCCGCTGGTCATAGGGGATCAGCGCCACCGTGGGCCAGCCCATGGCGTTGCGCCGCCAGACCCCGACCAGCGCGAGCAGCACGGGCAGATTGCGCGCCAGCGGGGCCGACAGGAAATGCGCGTCCATCGACGCCGCGCCGGCGAGCAGGTCGCGGAACGCCTTCGACCCGGCGGCGATCGCGACCGGCAGGCCGATCGCGCTCCAGAGCGAATAGCGCCCCCCCACCCAGTCCCAGAAGCCGAACACCCGCTCGGCCTCGATCCCGAACGCCGCGCAGGCCGGCAGGTTGGTCGAGACGGCGGCCATATGGGCGCCGGCGCGTTCGCCGACGGAGGCTGCGAGCCAGTCGCGGGCCGTGCGGGCGTTGGTCATCGTCTCCTGCGTGGTGAAGGTCTTGGAGGCGACGACCACCAGCGTGCGCGCCGGGTCGAGCGGGCCGAGCACGTCCGTGAGATGCGCACCGTCGACATTGGAGACGAAATGCGCCCGCGGCCCGTCGCAATCCGGCGCGAGCGCGCGCGCCGCCATGACCGGCCCGAGATCTGAGCCGCCGATGCCGATGTTGACGACGTCCGCAAACGCCCCCTCCGCGCCTGCGAAGGCGCCGGAGCGCACGGCGTCGGCGAAGGCGAGGAAGCGGTCGAGCGTCCCGCCGACCTCGGCGACGCCCTCCACCAGCGGCGCGCAGCTTCCGCGCAGCGCCATGTGCAGCGCGGGCCGGCCCTCTGTGAGGTTGACCGCCTCGCCGGTGGCCATCGCGTCGCGCGACGCCTCAACCCCCGACGCGCGCGCCAGCGCGACCAGCGCGCCGAGCGCGGGGGCGTCGAGCTTCTCGCGGCTGAAATCGAGCGTCAGATCGTCGAGCGCGAAACTCAGCGCGTCGGCGCGTCCGGGATCGGCGGCGAACAAGGCGCGCAGCGTGGTCGCGCGCAGCCGCGCGGCGTGGGCTTCGAGGTCGCTCCAGGCGGCGTCGGCGTTCGTCATGCGATGGTCTCCCTTCGGGTTGCGCCGATTCTCACGCCGAGACAGTGCCGCAGCGCGCGTGATTTGTCCGCGCGGGCGCATCCGCGACGTGAAAGTCTTGATCGGAAACCCGGCTCATGGTGAATGTTGCAGGACGGCGCCGCAGCAGAGCGCCGGCGGGGAGATGGCATGAACTTCGAAGCGCCGAGCGAGATCGAGACGGTCGAGCATGTCGTGGCCATCGGCGCTTCGGCGGGCGGGCTTGAAGCGCTGGAGGCGTTCTTCGACCATCTCGCGCCGACGACCGGCGCCGCCTATGTGGTGATCACGCACCTCTCGCCAGATTTCAAGAGCATCATGGACGAACTGCTCGGTCGGCGCACGCCGATGCCCGTGCATGTCGTCGAGGACGGCGAGACGCTGCAACCCAACTGCGTCTATGTGATCCCGCCCGGCAAGGACATGATCGTCCAGACCGGCCGGCTGTTCCTGACCGACCGAAGCAATCACAACGCGCCGTCGCTGCCGATCGACCTGTTCTTCGGGTCGCTGGCGCGCGAATACGGGCGGCGGGCGACCGCGGTCATCCTGTCGGGCACCGGGGCCGACGGCGCGCGCGGCGCGCGCAAGCTGCGCGAGGCGGGCGGGCTGGTCATCGCGCAGTCGCTCGACACGGCGCGCTTCGACGGCATGCCGCGCGCCGTGGCCGAGACCGGCGCGGTCGATCTGGTGCTCGCCCCCGAGGACATGGGCGGCGCGCTGGCCGAGCGCTTCGCCCGCATGAACGGGGCCGCCCCGCCCCTGGTCCCCGAGTTTCCCGAAGGCGAAGCGCAGATCGTAGCGCGCATCCTCGAGCTGGTGCTCGGCGGCGCCAATGTGGATTTCAGCGAGTACAAGAAGACCACGGTGATGCGCCGGATCACCCGCCGGATGCAGAAGGCGGGGCTGAAGGACCTCGCCGACTATCTCGACGAAATCGAGCGCAATCCCGGCGAAATCCGCGGGCTGGCGTCGGACCTGCTGATCGTCGTCACCGAATTCTTCCGCGACGCCGGCGCGTTCCATGCGCTGGCCGACAAGGTGATCCCGCAGCTGATCGACGAGCCCGCCGACGACCGCCCGATCCGCATCTGGGTGCCGGGGGTGGCGACCGGGCAGGAGGCCTATTCCATCGCCATGCTGCTGCGCGAGGCCGCCGACCGGGCGGGCCGCGAGCCGCGCGTGCAGATCTTCGCCACCGACATCAACCCGCTCGCGCTCGAACGGGCGGCGCAGGGCGTCTATCTTGAGACGGAGATGGCGGCGGTGTCGCCGGCGCGGCGCGACGCCTTCTTCCTGCGCACCGAGGAGGGCCACTGGCAGGTGGCGCCGGAGCTGCGCAACTGGATCGTGTTCGCGCCGCACAACATGCTGCGCGACCCGCCCTTCATCAACACCGACCTGATCTCCTGCCGCAACGCGCTGATCTATTTCGAGACCTCGGCCCAGCAGAAATCGCTGTCGCTGTTCCATTTCAGCCTCGCGCCGGGCGGCTGGCTGATGCTGGGGCCGTCGGAATCCATCGGCGAGGACCAGGGCCGCTTCGCCGTGGTCGACAGCAAGTGGCGGCTGTTCCGCAAGCGCGCGGCCGACCGGCGCGACAGCCTGACGGTCAGCGAGCTGATCGCCAACAACCGCTGGACCGCGGAGACCGTCTCGCGCCGGCGCGCCGCCCCCTACAGCCCGCCGCGCGGGATCAACGCCAACGCGCTGCAGGGCGTCCTCGACCTCTACGCGCCGCCCGGTCTGCTGATCGGGCGCGAGCGCGAACTGCTGCATGTCGTCGGCGCGGGGCGCGACTATCTCGATCCGCCCCAGGCGGGGCCGTTCACCCAGGACGTCGTGAAGCTCGTCAAGGAGCCGCTGCGCATCCCGCTCGCCACGGCGGTCGAGCAGGCGCTGCGCACCCGCGAGGAGGTTGTTTTCACCGCCTCCGGCGCAGGGGGCGAGGCCGCCGCGGTGTTTCGGGTGCGCCCCATGGGCGGCGACAGCGAGGCGGGCCCGGAGCGGCTCTACGTCGCCTTCGAGGGCGCGCCGCGCAGCGGCGGCGGCGGCGTGTCGCTCGAACATGTCCAGTTCGACAAGCTCGCCGAGCAGCGCATCGCCTATCTTGAGGAGGCGTTGCGCAACGAGCGCGACAACCTCCAGTCGATGCTGGAACAGCTCGAGACCTCCAACGAGGAGCTTCAGTCCACCAACGAAGAGCTGATGACGGCGAACGAGGAGTTGCAGTCCACCAACGAAGAGCTGCACTCCGTCAACGAAGAACTCTACACCGTCAACGCCGAATACGAGCGCAAGAACGAGGAGCTGACGCAGCTCTCGAAGGATGTCTCGTCGCTGTTGCAGGCGACGGGGGTGGGGGTGGTGTTCGTGGACCGGGGACTGCTGGTGCGCCGCTTCACCCCGACCGCGACCCGTGTGATCAACCTCATCCCCGGCGACGAGGGGCGGCACCTCAGCCACATCACGCACCGTCTGGCGGGGTTCGACATCTGCGGCTGGCTTGAGGCGGCGATGGCCGCCGGCGAGATGGTCGAGGAGGAGCGCTGCGCCCATGGCGGCACGGTCTGGACCGTGCGGGCCGTGCCGGTGAAGGACGGGCGGTCGGTCAGCGGCGCGGTGGTGAGCCTGATCGAAGTGACGCGGCTCGTGAACGCGGAGGCCGAGGCGAAGGCGCGCAGCGCGGAGTTGCGGCAACTTCTCGACTGGGTCGGCGCGGTGTCGCTGCAATTCTCGGGCGACGGCAAGCTGCTGCGCGGCTCGGGCGACTGGGAGGCGTTCACCGGCCAGCCCTTCGCCGCGATGCGCTCCGCCGACGATCAGGGCTGGCTCGACATGGTGCACGAGGCCGACCGGACCCGCGCCGAGGCCGCCTGGAACGGGGCGCATCGCGACAAGCGGCGATTCCAGGTCGCGGCGCGGCTGCGCCGTCCCGGCGGCGGGTGGCGCCCGGCGGTGATCGAGGGCGGGCCCGAGATCGATCGCGACCGTGTGATCGGCTGGTTCGTCTATGTCCGAGACGCCGCCGAGGCCGAAGTCGCCCGACGCGACGCCGCCGCCTCCGACCGCCGCGCCGCCGCCCTGGCGGAACTCGCCTTCTCCGGCGCCTACACGCTGCACCCCGAGCGCGGGGCGATCGACCTCGACCCGCGTCTGGCCGGACTGCTGGGGCTGCCCGAAGGCCGCAACGACGTCTCCGCCTTCGAGGCGCTGCTGACGCCCTCCAGCCTGCGCCAGCGCACCCTCGCGATGGAGCGGCGCGCCGAGACCGGCGGGCGCTGGCGCGTCGAGATTTCGGTGCGGCTGCCGGGCGGCGGCGAGGCGCTCTTTCGCGACGAGGGCCTGACCATCGGGCAGCGCGACGGGGCGGAGCTGCTGGTCGGGGCTTTCACCGCGCTCGACGAGCAGCGCGCGGAGGCGGTGCTCGCCGAGGAGATCCTCCGCTCGAGCCCCGTCGAAGTGCTGATCGTCGACGCCGCCACCTGCCAGATCCAGCGCGCCAACGCAGCTGCGCTGCGCAATCTCGGTTATCCCGAGCGCGAGTTGCTGCGGCTCGACTATGTGTCGCTGCTGCCGGAATACGACCGCGCGACCTTCGAGGACGCGCTGGCGCCGCTTCTGTCCGGCGCCGCGCCGGAAGTGACGGTCGAAACCTTCGCCCTGCGCCGCGACGGCTCGACCTACGATCTGTCGCTGACGCTGCGCCCGCTCTCGGGCGGGGCGCGGATCGCCGCCGTGGGTCGCGACGTGTCGGAGCGCCGGCGCATCGAGGAGACCTTGCGGCGGCGGACCGAAGCGCTCGCCCGGTCCAACCGCGACCTCGAGCAGTTCGCCTTTCTCGCCAGCCACGACCTGATATCGCCGCTGCGCCGCATCGCCGCCCGCGCCGAGAGCCTGAAGGACGCGCTCGGCAAGCGGGCGAAGACGCGCGAGGACGCTCAGGCGATCGAAGACCTCGCGATGCGGCTTCAGGGGCAGGTGCGCGAATTGCTGGCCTTCGCCCGCAGCGCGCCGCCCGAGGAGGCTTTCGCGCTGCTCGACCTGCACATGGTCGCCGAAGCGGCCGCCCACGCAAAATCCGACGCCATCGCGGCGGAAGGCGCCCGCGTCGAGATCGGCCCGCTGCCGAGCGTCGAGGGGTCCGCGGCGATGTTGCAGGTCGTATTCGAGAACCTGATCGACAACGCGCTGCGCCATCGCGCGCCCGACCGCGCGCCGCTCATCCGCATCGAGACGCCAGAGGGCGCTTTCGGCGAAGTCGCCGTGCGCGACAACGGGCGCGGCTTCGACCCCGCGCGCCGCGGCGACATCTTCCACCCCACGGTGCGGCTCGACCCCGACTCGGAGGGCTCCGGCATGGGGCTTGCGATCTGCCGGCGGGTGATGGAGGCGCATGGCGGGGAGATCGTCGCCGACAGCGCGCCCGGCGAGGGCGCGGTGTTCCGCCTGATCTTCGGCCGAACGGGCTGAGCGGCGCGCGTCCCGCGCGATTTGGCGCGACCTGCGCTTGACAGGCCCCTGCGCCCTCTATAAACGCCGCCCATCCGATCCGCAGCGCCTGTGGCGCGCGGGGCCGGTGGCAGCTTTGTTTGGCGCGCACGATCCGGGCGAGAGCCTCGATCCTCTGGCGGAGGCCGCGACGGGGAGCACCCTCGACGCGGCGTCTTTTGCGTCTTCACCGAGCGCCTGACGGAACAATTTTCGAGGGTGGACCGCCCGATGCCGACGATCCAGCAGCTGATCCGGAAACCCCGGCAGCCCAAAGTGAAGCGCAGCAAGTCGACGCATCTGGAGGCGTGCCCCCAGAAGCGCGGAGTCTGCACGCGCGTCTACACCACGACGCCGAAGAAGCCGAACTCGGCGCTCCGCA
>NZ_DAIQNN010000024.1:0-39786 GCF_036788415.1 Rubrimonas sp.
GCGGCGGTCTCGTTGTCGCGGATCGCGCGCATCATCCGGCCCCACGGCGCGCGCAGCTGGCGCTCCACCGCCCAGTAGGAGGCCGCGAGGATCGCCAGCACCAGCGCCAGATAGGCGAGGTTGGACTGGAGCGCCGCCTGCGCCGACCCGCCAGTCGCGAAGGGGCGCGGCAAGTTGGAGATGCCGGAGGCGGCGCCCGTCAGCCAGCCTTCGGAGCGGGCGACGAGGCGGATGATCTCGGCGACGCCGATGGTGGCGATGGCGAGATAGTCGGAGCGGAAGCGCAGGCAGATCTTTCCGATCGGCCAGGCGATGGCCGCGGCGAGGACCATGGCGGCGATCCAGCCGAGCGGCGCGGGGAGCGCAAAGCCGCCGATCCGCCCGTCGGCGGCGGCCGAGGTGACGATGGCCGAGGCGTAGGCGCCGACGGCGAAGAAGCCCGCGATCCCGGCGTTGAACAGGCCCGCGAAGCCCCATTGCACGTTGAGCCCCAACGCGAGCACGCCATAGACGCCGATGAACACGGCCAGATGCGCGCCATAGGTGGCGAGCCCGATCCACTCCATCGCCTCAGCCCCTCCCCGTCACAGCACCTTGCCCCGCAACAGGCCCGTCGGGCGAACCGCGAGCATCAGCAGCAGGATGACGAAGGCCATCGCGCTCTTGTACTGGGCGGGGATCAGCAGCACCGAGCTCTCCTCGACGACGCCGACGATCAGCCCGCCGAGCAGCGCGCCCTCGACGCGCCCAACCCCCCCGAGGATCGCCGCGGCGAACATCGGCAGCAGCATCTGCCAGCCCATCATCGAGCGCAGTTCGGTGTTGAGCCCGAGGAAGAACCCCGCCGCAGCCGCCATCGCGCCGACGATGCCCCAGGTGAGCGCGGTGACCACCCGCGTGTCGACGCCCGACAGGCGCGCGAGGTCGGGATTGTCCGACATCGCCCGCATCGCCTTGCCCCAGCGCGTGCGCGACAGGAACAGGTGCAGCGCGATCACGATGGCGAAAGTGGCGAGCAGGGTCAGAAGTTCGCGGTCGCGCAGCCGCACGCCCCAGTAGTCGTCGGGGCGCACGATGCCGCGCGCGTAGCTCTGGCTGTCCACGCCGAACACGATCTGCACGACCGAGCGCAGCATCAGCGCGACGCCGAGCGAGGCGATGACCGTTATGATGAGCGGGCGGGCGCGCAGATGGGCGTAGAACAGCCGGTCCGACCCGATGGCCACGGCGGCCGCGCCCGCCATCGCGACGGGCAGGCCGACCCATGGGCTGACGCCGGCGAACTGGACCACGGCGAGGGCGAGAAAGGCGCCGAGCGTGGCGAGGTCGCCATGGGCGAGATGGGCGAAGCGCATCACGCCGAACACCAGCGTCACGCCGATCGCGCCCAGAGCGTAGATCGCGCCGAGCACGAGGCCCGGCGCGAGGTGGAAATTGACGAAGTAGAGCAGGTCCATCAGCGGTTCAGGATTTCGCGCAGCTCGGTCATGTTGGCGCGGGCGCGCAGCATGTTCACCGCCATCGCGGAGAGGTGGTCGGGCTGGAAAAGCGAATCCTCGCGCCCGTTGGAGACGATGATCGGCGCGAGACCGGCGGATTCGGCGATGTGGGTCTCCATGCGGTCCCAGATCTGGTCGAGATTGGATTGGCGCACGACATCCGCGAAGTCGAGACGCATGGCCTGCAGGATGCCGTGATAGGCCCACATCATCCCGTGCGCCTCGTAGAACAGGTTGTCGGCGCGAAAGTCGAAAATCCCGTTGTTGTTCCCGTCTCCCGGCACGAACGCCTTGGTCGCGGGATCCCAGCGCTCGCCTTTCGAGCGCGAGGCGAGCTGATCGGTCATGCCGCCGATGTCGTTGGCGATGCGGTCGAGCAGCTGGAAAAGGTTGTCGCTGCGCGCGTCGAACAGCGCCGCGCACTCGGTGAGGCGCAGATTGTAAATGTCGAGCGACTCCTTGGCGTCTCGAAAAGTCGCGGCCGCGGAGTTGGAGAGCAAGGGCAGCCTCTGGCTGAACGGGTTGATGATCCACGCCCGCTCGTTCCACTGCAACGCCCCGCGCGCGTCGGTCAGCGCGCTGTCGGGGGCCGAGGTGCCGCGCGCGCGGCCGAGAAGGTCCACCGCCTCGACGCCGATGCGCCGCACGGCGCGCAGCGCGCCGATCTGGAACGACGCCTTGTTGTCGAAGAACGGGCCGCTCTCGAAGCTCCAGATGCCGAACCAGCCGAACTTGTATTGCGGGTCGCCCGGCGCCCAGACGTTCTGGTTCACCAGCACGTCGAGAATGTAGGAGGTGACGGCGACGGTCTGGCTCGGCGCGCAGCCCGAGCCGTCCGGGAGGCGCGAACCGGGCTCCGCGCCGGTCCCGGAGATCACGCGCTGTGGATAGCCGAGCTCGTCGCCCGCGGTCAGGCTGAGCCGGGTGAAGGCCGAGACGAGGTACAGGATCACCAGCAGCGCGAGCGCAGGGCGGGCGTAGAAGAGGATCTGCCCGATCCGACCGCGCGTCTCGGCGATCTCGCGGCGCTTTTCCTTCGACACGCGGTCGAAGCCGGTCACCCGGCGCGACCAGTCCCAGAAATCGACAAGCCGATCCGTCAGTCTCGCCATCGTCTCACCCTCCGAGGAAAAGCCGGGCGATCTCGGGATCGCCCAGCAAGTCGGCCCCTGTCCCATCGCGACGGTTGCGCCCGGTCGCGAGCACATAGCCGCGGTCGCAGAAGGCCAGCGCCTGCTTGGCGTGCTGCTCCACGAGCAGGATCGAGACGCCCGCGCGGCGCACGTCGCGCACGATCTCGAAGATGCGCTCCATGTACTTCGGGCTGAGGCCCGCCGTCGGCTCGTCGAGCAGCAGCAGCTTCGGATCGAGCATCAGCGCGCGCCCCATCGCCACCATCTGCCGCTGCCCCCCCGACAGCCGCCCCGCCATCTCGCGCCGCTTGTCGCGCAGGTCGGGAAACAGCGCATAGACCTTTTCGAAGGCCGCCGACAGGTCGTCGCGGCGGATGAAGGCGCCCATCTCGAGATTTTCGTGCACGCTCATATCGCGGAACACGTTGTCGACCTGCGGAACATAGCACACGCCGTGGCGCACGATGCGGTCGGGCGACCAGCCGGAGATCGGGTTGCCGTTGAACCAGATATGGCCCCGCCGCACGCGCAACAGGCCGAACACGGCCTTCATGGCGGTGGACTTGCCGGCCCCGTTCGGGCCCACGATGGCGACGATCTCGCCCGAACGCACCTCGAGGTCGAGGTCGAAAAGGATGTCGGCCTCGCCATAGCCGGCGGTGACGTCCTCGATGCTGAGGAGCGCGCTCATGCGGCGCGCTCGCCGAGATAGGCTTCCAGCACGCGCGGGTCGTTGCGCACGTCGGCGAAAGCGCCTTCGGTAAGCACCTTGCCTTCGGCCATGCAGATCACGGGATCGCACAGGCGCTCGATCATCTCCATGTCGTGCTCGATCAGCACGAAGCTGTAGCCGCGCTCGCGATTGAGCCACAGGATCTTCTCCTCGATCTCGCGCAGGAGCGTGCGGTTGACCCCGGCGGCGGGCTCGTCGAGCAGCACCATGCGCGCGTCGGTCATCATCGCGCGACCGAGTTCGAGGAGCTTCTTCTGGCCGCCCGACAGCTGGCCCGCGCGCTGGTCGGCGACATGGCGCAGGTTGAGAAAGTCGAGCACGTCCTCGGCGCGGGCGCGCACCCGCTCCTCCTCGGCGCGCACGCCGCCCCAACGCAGCCAGTTGGCGAACAGGCTCTCGCCGGATTGCGACGGCGCCACCATCATCAGGTTCTCGCGCGCGCTGAGGCGGTGGAACTCGTGCGGGATCTGGAAGGTGCGCACGAGGCCGCGATGGAAAAGGGCGTCCGCCGACAGGCCCGTGACGTCGGCGCCTTCGAAACGGACATGGCCCGAGGTCGGCCTCAGAGCGCCGGCTATCACATTGAAGAGGGTGGTCTTGCCTGCGCCGTTCGGGCCGATCAGCCCGGTGATCGCGCCTTTGTCGGCGCGCAGCGTGCAGCCGTCCACGGCGCGGAAGCCGCCGAACGCCATGACGATGCGATCGACTTCCAGCATCGGTCCGCCTGATCCGGGATCACGTTGTCGCAGGTCACATAAACGCGCGGCAACGCGCGAGCAAGGCGCTCAACCGCCGGAAGGCGCGCCCGGCGCGGCGCAACCCCGTTGCTCGATCACGCCCGCGGGCGAGACGAGGCTGAGGCGCAGGGCGTCGCGCCCGATCCAGAGCGCGGGGTCCCAGAGCCGGGCCTCGCCCTCGGCCACCAGCGCCCGCCCCTCGACGCGGAGGACGGGCGGGGCGAACCATGCGCCGGGCGGGCCTTCGACCACCAGCAACGCGTCGCGCGGCGGGGCCTGCTCGAAAACCAGCCGCGCCTCGAAGCGCCGTTCCGCGCCTGCCCCGATCAGCGCGCATTCCGCCCGCGCCAGACCGGCCTCGGACCCCGGAAGCGGCGCGCGCGCGAGCGCCGAGGCGATCGGACCGCCCGGCGCTCCGGGCGCTTCGGCCGGCAGGTCCAGCGTCAGCTCGGCGCGCTCCGGCACGCAGATCTCGGCGCAGACGCCGAAATCGAGCGCCAGCGCCAATGAGGCGGGGGCCGTGGCGTCCACGAGCGTCACGCGCAGCGGAAGGGTAACATGGTCGGAATAGCCGATGGTGGCGATCCCGAAGCTGTCGAAGACATGCGGCGTCGGCCAAACCACTTCGACCGCGGCGACGTTGCGCGAGCCGGACCAGTCGAAGAGCGGCGGAATGCCCGCCTCGCCCGGCGCCCGCCAATAGGTCTTCCAGCCCTCGGCGAGGGCGATCGACAGCCCGGCCACGCGCGCTCCATCGGGCTCGGCCCACCCGTCCGACAGCATCGCCTCGGCGCGGATGCCCGGGGCGAGGTCCTGCGCCTGCGCCGCGACCGTGGCGAGCGCCGCCGCCGCGACCGTCAGAGCCATTCGCGCCATCGCCGTCTCCCCGCCCTGCGCGAAATCCGCGCCGCCAGCGCGCTGCGCCCTTGATCCGCCGGCGCGCGCGTCTCACCATAGCGTCATGCGCATCGAGCCGGAACGACATCTGAACGGAAAGCTGCTGATCGCCATGCCGGGCATGGGAGATCCGCGCTTCGAACGGGCCGTGATCTACATGTGCTCGCATTCCGACGAAGGCGCGATGGGCCTTGTCGTCAACCGTCGCGCCCCCGGCGTAAGTTTCGGCGAACTGATGGCGCAACTTGAAATCGAAGTGGGGCCGCAGGCGCAGCTCGCCGACGTGCATGTCGGAGGCCCCGTCGAGACCGCGCGCGGCTTCGTGCTGCATTCGAGCGACTTCCATATCGACGACAGCACTATGCGGGTCGACGAGGGAATCAGCCTGACGGCGACGCTCGAAGTGCTGCGCGCCATGGCGGCGGGCTCGGGCCCCCGCAAGGCACTGATCGCGCTCGGCTATTCCGGATGGGCCCCGAGCCAGCTGGAGGGCGAGCTGCAGCGCAACGGCTGGCTGACCTGCGAGGCGGACGAAGAGATCCTGTTCTCGCGCGACGACGCCATGAAATGGGAGCGCGCGCTCGCCAAGCTCGGCGTGTCGCCCGCGGCGCTGTCGGCGACGGGAGGGACGGCCTGATCCGGCGCCCGCCCTCCGACGCCATGTCGCGCCCGCGAAAGGTTGCGCCCCAGGCCGAAGGCGGCTAGCCACGACGCGAGTCTCACCTGCGCGGGAGCGATGAATGGCCGACGGCGACACCCACATCATCGAGGCGCGCGTCGCCGGCGCGCCGGCGCCCTTCCCCGTTCCCGGCA
Source organism: Rubrimonas sp. (assembly GCF_036788415.1). Classification (NCBI taxonomy): domain Bacteria; kingdom Pseudomonadati; phylum Pseudomonadota; class Alphaproteobacteria; order Rhodobacterales; family Paracoccaceae; genus Rubrimonas; species Rubrimonas sp. Next base: position 5,813 of record NZ_DAIQNN010000024.1, read on the forward strand.
ACGTCTTCGCCGAGACGGTGACGATGGTGAAGCACTACACCGACCGGCTGTTCATGTTCCGCATCACGCGCCCGCCGAGCTTGCGCTTCCGCTCGGGCGAATTCGTGATGATCGGGCTGCCGAACGCGGAACGCCCGGTCTATCGCGCCTACTCGATCGCGAGCCCGGCCTGGGACGAGGAGCTGGAGTTCTTCTCGATCAAGGTGCCGGGCGGCCCGCTGACCGAACATCTGCAGAAGATCCAGGTCGGCGACACCATCCTGATGAAGAAGAAGCCGACCGGAACGCTGGTGCTCGACGCGCTGCTGCCGGGCAGGCGGGTGTGGATGTTCTCCACGGGGACGGGGATCGCGCCTTTCGCCTCGCTGATCCGCGACCCCGAGACCTACGACAAGTTCGATCAGGTGATCCTCACCCACACTTGCCGCGAAGTCGCCGAACTCGGCTATGGCGAGGAGCTGGTCGCGGCCATGCGCGAGGACCCGCTGGTGGGCGAGTTCGCCGACAAGCTGATCCACTTCACGACAGTGACCCGCGAGCCCTTCCCCCGCCCGCGCCGCATCACCGACATGATGCGCGACGGCGAGGTCTTCGAGATGCTCGGCGTGCCGCCGATCTGCGCTGAGAACGACCGCGCGATGATCTGCGGTTCGATGGAGATGCTGCGCGAGACCAAGGAGATCTGCGAAGGGTTCGGACTTGTCGAGGGTTCGAACTCGATGCCGAACACCGTCGTCGTCGAACGCGCCTTCGTCGACTGACGCAGGGCCGGCGATGCTGCGCGCGCTGACCGTCCTTGCGGTCCTCGGTCCGGTCGCGCTCGCCGGCTGCGCCGCCTCGCCCGGCTCGCGCATGGAGGGCGCCCTTTCGGAAGCGACGCGCGCCCCCGAAGCGTTGACGCCCGAGGAAATCGCGGAAGCGCGGCGGCTGCAGGCGATGCCGGTCGCCCCGCGCAGCGGGAACGATCTCGCCGCGGCGCTGTGGAGCTGGGACTGGCGCAGCGCATTGAGCGGCCGGGGGCGGCAGCGCGCCTTTTTCAGCGAAGGCGGCGCCGCCTACGCCGCCGCGCTCGCCGGACGCCCCGATGCGACGCTGACGCCGATGGACCGACTCGAAGCGGCCGACGCCGCCCTCGACAGCGCGCGGCGCTCGGCGGCGCTCGCCGAGGCGACGCATGCGCGCGCCGTCGGAGACGTCGCCGCGCTGCGCGCCGCGGCTTCGCCGGATCAGGCGTTCGCGGAAGCCGCCGAGGCGCGCGGAGCGCTGCTGACGGCCATGGCGGCTGCGGCTTCGGCCGATGCCGCAGCGGTCGCTCAGGACGCCGAAGCGCTGGGGTTTTACGCGGGGCCCGCGCGCCGCGTCATGGCGGAGCGCGCCGCGGCGCTGGCGCGGCTCGCCGCCGAGCTGGAAGGGCGCGCCGCCGATGTCGGGCGGATGATCGACGCCTGACCGCTGCGCCCGGCCCGAGGCGGCTCAGCCCCGGGCGGCGAGCGCGCGCGCGACCTCCTCGCGAACGATCTCGCGAAGGCCAGGCGCAAGCGCCTCGGCGCCGAGACGCTCGACCTCCTCGGCGAAGACCGCGCGGGCGATGTCGACCATCACCGCCTCGTCCGCCGACAGCTCGACATCGTCCAGCCCGGGGCTCAGCCCGGGCGACGCGTCCAGCGCCTCCGGCGGAGCGGCGGCGGGCGCCGGAGGCGCGACGACCGTGGCCGCAGAGACGCTCGCCGCCTGCGGCGTGGCGACTGCAGGGGCGTCGATCCGCATCTCCTGCGTCAGCACGAGCACCCCGTCAGGGGCGCCCCCCCGCAATGGCGCATGCTCGAACTTGCGGTCCTCCTCCGCGACGATCCTGCGTATCGAGGCGAGGATGTCGGCCATGGCGGCCGGATCGCTGACGGGGCGCGGATCGGTCATGGCGCAGTCGTCCTCACTGGAGCGCCCGGGGCGCGCGTCGCGGCCCGGACCGCGTCAGGGTCGCCAGAGCGTCTCCCAAACCGTGTCCTCGTCGCGCTCGAACCCGAAGAAGCGGGCATTGTTCGCGTCGTAATTGATCGCCGGATCATAGGCCACCGCCGCGACGTCGAGATCGGCCATGGTCAGTGCGCCGATCGTCGAGAGCAGCGAATAGGCGGCGACGAACTCGTTGCGCGTCGTCTCGACGAGACGCGAACGCGCGTCGAGAAGCTCCTGCTCGGCGTCGAGCACGTCGAGCGTGGTCCGCGAGCCGACGATGGCCTCCTCGCGGACGCCCTCGAAGGCGAGCTGGGCGGCCTGAACCTGCTCGCGTCCGGCGACGATGTTGGCGCGGGCAGCGAGAAGCTCGGTCCAGGCCGCTTCCGCCTGACGGCGCCGCTCCCGCGCCTCGACGCTGAGCCCCGCGCGCGCCGAACTGGCCCGCGCCTGCGCCTGCCGCACGCGGCTGTAGGCTGCGCCGCCCTGATAGATCGGAATCCGCGCCACGACGCCGACGGCCCCAGAGACCGTATCGTTGTTGCGGAGATCGTCGAGAAGCACGCTGTTGTCGTCGTATCCGCCGGAGGCCTCCAGCGAGACGGTCGGAAGCAGCCCGCCGACGGCGGTGCGAACGTCGCGCCGCGCCGACGTCTCATCGAAGCGCGCGGCGGACAGCAGGGGATGGTTCTGCAACGCCAGATCGACCGCCGCGTCGAGCGACGCAGGCAGCGTCGGCAAGGGCGGCGTGCGCTCGAGACCGAAGGGCTCCTCGCCGACCACTGCGCGGAACGTCTGCTCGGAACGCGCCAGCTGCGCCTCCGAAGTCGCGAGCCGCGCCCGCGATTCGGCGAGCCGCGCCTCGGCCTGGCTCACGTCGGTGCGGGTCACTTCGCCGACCTCGAATCGGTCCTGAGATGCGCGCAACTGCTCCGAGATCACCCGAACGTTGTTCTGAGCGAGATCGACGAAAGCGCGATCGCGCAGAATGTCCACATAGGCCGTCGCGACGTCGAGGAGGACCTGCTGCTCGAGCTGAAGCAGCCGGGACCGCGCTGCGGAGACGTCCGCGACGCGGCCAAGCACAGAATTGTAAGTCCTACCGCCGTCATAGATCGCCTGAGACGCGACGACGCGCGCTGTGAACGGGTCGGAGTCCTGGCGTCCGGCGATCTGACTGTCGCGCGCCTCAAGTTCGTAGCGAAACTCCAAGTCGACATCAGGCCGCATCCCTGCGCGCGCCTGATTGACGCTTTCGTCGAGGGCGCGCAGATCGGCGCGAGCGGCGATCAGGTCGGGATTCGTCTCGTAGGCGATGGCGAAGGCCTCGCGCAGCGTGCGCGCCTCCACCCCGGGCGCATGCATCGCAACGAACGCCGCCAGCGCGAGAATCCGCGCCATGCTCGTGGTGCCTCTCATCCGACATTCCTTTATTCTGCGATTTGAAGCGACGGTACTGCGCGAACGGCGGCCTGCAACCCCTTCATAGACGTCAGAAGGTGAATTCCGGCGATGAGTCGAATCCGGGCAACAGGGTCGCGGAGGCGTCGAATACACGGCGCGCCGATATCGTCGCGCCCGAACGCAGCCAGACGCGGCACCACGACATCGGTCCGTCCACCCAGATCGCCGCGAGCCGGCCGCCATCCTTGAGCTGGTCGAGAAGCGCCGTCGGCTCGACGGCGACGCCGCCTTCGACGAGAATCGCATCGTAGGGTCCGGACCCGGGCGCGCCCGTGGCGAGCGGAGCGGTCTCGACGACCAGATTGTCGACGTCGAGCGCCGCCGCCTGCGCCGTCATCTGCGCGGCGAGCGTCGCGTCCTCCTCGACGGCGACGACGGCCGCTGCGAGTTGCGCCATCAGCGCCGCCGAGTAACCGCAGCCGGCCCCGACCACGAGCGCGAGCGCATCTGCGCGCACCTCGAGCGCGTCGATCATTTTGGCCAGCGTGCGCGGCTCGAGCATCGCCCGCCCCGGCGCAAGCGGAATCGGCGCATCGGCGTAGGCGACCGCCCGATGCGCACGGGGCGCGAAGGACTCGCGCGGGATCGCGAGCATCGCCTCGACGATCTCCGGCTCGGAAATGTCCGACGGGCGAATCTGGCGATCCACCATCGCCACGCGCTGCGCCACGAAATCCATGCCCATGCCCCTCCGCCCTCGCCGCGAGGTCCGACCTCTCGCCGCAGAGGACCTGCCACAGCCCCTCGCGCCCCGCAACAACCCTCCGCCGCAGCAGGCGGGAGGGCCGAGCGCGGGGCGCCGCTGGAGCGAGAGCGAATCAGTACGGACACCCGCCGCAGACGCGCCCCTCATGCGCATCCAACGGCTTTCGCGACGGCGCCTCGCCATTTCTGATGAGCCCAGCTTGGCGAATTTCGCCCGACGAACTTCTCCGATAATTTTAGGGGAAGGTTAACGATCTGCACGGAGTGTCGTCATGACTGAGGCTTGGGTTCTCGAAATGCTCGGCAATACGCGTGAGGCGGCGCGGTCTCAGGGCCTTCACCGTCTCGCAGAGCATCTCGACGATGCTATGCTGCTCGCGGCTTCGGAATACCACGAAGCCCATTGGCGCACGGAGGCGGTGGAGGACGATGTCCTCGAAAGTCCAGATGCTTTTCGAGGCGCTCGGCGACCCGGTCTCCATTGAGAACCTCGGGCTGCTGGTCGACCGCATCCGCGACGTCTTCGACGTCGCGCATGTGGCCTACATCGCACTGTCGCTCGGGCGCGACTACGTGGTCGCGTCCCGCACGGTCGGCGAGCTTTCCAACAATGCCGGCTTCTGGTGGCGCGAGGCGGGATCGCTCGCGACGGTGAGCTACTCGCCGGAATGGGGCGCGCGCTACTCCGAGGCGGGTTACGCGCGAATCGATCCGGTGGTCGAAGGCGCATCGCGGAGCTTCCTGCCGATCAACTGGAAAAGCCTGCCTTGGGATACGCGCAAGCGTCGCCAGTTTCTTATGGAGGCTGTCGAGTGCGGCTTGGGAAATCAAGGCTACACGGTGCCGGTCCGCGGGCCAAATGGACAGTTCGCGCTTTTCGTGGTGAACAGCACCGCAACTGACAGCGAGTGGCAAAATTTCATTGAAACTCACAAATCCGACCTCCTGATTGTAGCGCATTTCTTTCACCAGAAAGTTCTTGAGATCGAAAAGATATTTGGGTCTCCACCTGCGCCTGTGCTTTCAAGCCGTGAAAAGGACGTATTAACTTACATCGCCCTCGGCAAGAGTCGGGCGCAAGTTGCCTACGATCTGAAAATATCTGAAAATACGCTCCGCGTTTATCTGGACAGCGCCAGGCATAAATTGTGCGCCCTCAATATTCAGCACGCCGTTGCTATCGGAGTCCAAAAAGGACTTATAAACGTTTAGTAAAAAGTTTACTAATTATCAATTTATTCAACAATTCGAATAAAATTCCTCGCATCTTCCCAGACACCGGAGTGCGAGATGATCAAGATCGTCCAAGCCGCCGACCTGTATCGCCGCCCGCTGCTCGCCGCCTCGATGTTCCGTGACCGGGCCTCGCAATTCCATGAGCGTCTTCGTTGGGAAGCGATTCAGCTTGACGACATGGGCCTCGAATTCGACCAGTACGACGAGCTCAATCCGATCTATGTCATGATCGAGGATGAGAACGGGGAGCATTGCGGGTCCGGGCGAATGATGCCGACGACCGGGCGCACGATGATCGCAGAGCACTTTTCCGACCTCACCGGCGGAGTCGAACTGAACAGCCCCCTGATCTGGGAGATCACGCGTCTGTGCGTCTCGCCGCGGCTTCAGCCCGGCTCGGCCATCGCGCGCCGCGCTCCGGCGGCGCTGCTCTGGGCGGGCTGCGACCTGTCCTTGCGCTCGGGAGTGGAGTTCTGCGTGGCGGTGTTCTTCCGTCCGATGCAGCGCGTCTTCAAGGCCTGCGGCTTCGAGCCGGAAATCCTCGGGACGCGTCAGACTCCGGAGGGCGAGATCTGCGGCGGTCTCTGGGAGATCACCCCGGAAGCTCGGGATCGCCTCGGCGAGCGCGCCGGACTGATCGGCCAGCGCGCCATCGACTATTTTCCGTCGATCGATCGCTTCCCCGCCCACGTGGAGCCGGCGACCCGCGCCGCTGCGACGTTCTCGCCGCAACTCCAAGCAGCGTGAGGCGCTCTGAAGGCGCCAGCGCGCGACCGGTTCGCAGCGCGCTGGCGTCCTGAAACTCAATGCGCCAGCAGAAGCGGCAGCGGCGGGTGCGAGACCATGTCCGAAGTCACGCCGCCGAAGATCGACTCGCGCAGCCGCGAATGGCCGAACCCGCCCATCACGATCAGATCGCAGCCCGACCGACGCGCTGCGGCGGCGAGCGCCTCGGCGATGGTGTGACCTTCGGGGTCGATGACTTCGACAGTCACCTTCGCGCCGTGGCCGGACAGCCAACGCGCCACGTCCGCGCCCGGCTCCTCGCCATGACGGCCCATCCCGAAATAGGTCTTCGCGACGCAGACCCGGGTCTCGGCGGCGGAGATGAGGAACGGGAGCGCCTCCCGCGCCGCGCGCGCCGCCTGCGCGCCGCCGTCCCAGGCCACCATCGGGCGCGCGCCGAGGGTCGCCCCGACGCCGAGCGCCGGGACGATCAGCGCAGCCCGCCCACTGTCGAACAGCGCGCCGTCGATCAGCGCGTCGGCGAGCGGGCGTGTGGCCACCGCGTCGCGCCCTCCGATCACGGTCAGATCGGCGTAGCGCGCGTTCAGCGCCAGCGCCCCGCCGGCGTTCTCCTCGAAGCCGCCGGCGATGCGCGCCTCGGCCTCGATCCCGCGCTGGCGCATCTTGGCGAGGAAGGCGTCGGCTGCATGCCGCGCATGGCCCTCGAACTCGGCGGCCTGCTCGGCCCAGATGCCGGCCGCCGCCGCAGACCCTTCGACGAGGACCGGCGTCGGTTGCGCGACCGTGGCCAAGCCCACGAGCCGGGCGCGTTGCGACTCGGCGAGGCGGGCGGCGGCGTCGACGCGCGCGAGCCCGGCGGGATCGTCGGCGATGTGGACGAGAATCGTCTTGTAGCTCATGGCGTCATCTCCCGCTCGACGACGGCGTTCGCCGCCTTGGCGTAAGTTTCACGCAGCCACCGCCCGGGCGCCTTGCGCCCGGTCAAGGCGCGGTGCGATCAGGCGGAGAAGCCCTGCCGCGCCGCGTTGGCTTCGGCGTCGCGACGCGCCTTGTAGCCCTCGGAGGACGCACCGACGATGTGGCCGTTCTGCGCAGTCCGCCGCCAGCGCCACTCGCCGGCCTTGTCCTCGTAGAACTCCCATGTGTCCGTGGCGACGGAGCCGCGGGTCATGTTCGCCTCGCAATCGGAGCGGTTGGCGTAGCCCTGGCATGAAGCGCCCACGATATTTCCGTTGGTGGCGGTGCGCCGCCAGCGCCAGGCGCCGCTCTTGTCCTGATAAACGTCGAACTTGTCGCTATCGCCGCTCATCGATCCCTCCCAGTCCCCTCGCGCCCTGAAGGCGGCGCGTTATGCGCGCGATCATTGCGCATCCCCGCGCGGTCGCGCAAGAAAAGCGCGCGAGCGAGGGGCGGGGGGAACAGGCGGATGCGGCGGCTGAAGATCGCGATCGCAGGGGCGGGGCTCGGCGGGCTTCATGCGGCGGCGGCGCTGGCGCGGCGCGGCGCCGAGGTCGTCGTGGTCGAGCGCGCCGAACGGCTGGGCGAGGCCGGCGCAGGCATCCAGGTCAGCCCCAACGGGGCGCGGATGCTGGCCCGCATCGGCGCGTTGAGCGCCGTCGAGCGCCGCGCCTTCCAGCCCGAGGCGGCGGAGATGCGGCTCGGCCGCTCGGGGGCGACGATCCTGCGCCTTCCGCTCGGGGCGGCCGCCGAGCGGCGCTGGAAAGCGCCCTATCTTCAGGTCCACCGCGCCGATCTGATGGAGGCGCTGGAGGCCGCGGCGCGGGCCGCGGGCGCCGAAATCCGCCTCGGGGCGGCCGTCGCGGACGCGTCGCCCGAGGGGGCGTTGACTCTGGAGACCGGCGAGACCGTGGGAGCCGACGTGATCCTCGGCGCGGACGGCGTGCGCTCGCGGGTGAGCGCGGCGCTGTTCGGCGCGCGCGAGCCGCGCTTCACCGGCCAGATCGCCTGGCGGGGAACCGTGCCCGCACGCGCGCTGCCGAAGGGGCTGGTGCGCCCGAGCGCCACAGTCTGGGTCGGGCCCGGGCGGCATCTGGTCACCTATTACCTGCGCCGGGGCGACACGGTGAACTTCGTCGCCGTCGAGGAGCGCGACGCCTGGACCGAGGAGAGCTGGTCGGAGAAAGGCGATCTGGGCGCCATGCGCGCCGCCTTCGCCGGCTGGAGCCGCGAGGCGACCGCAGTGCTCGAGGCCGCCGAGGAGTGCCTGCTCTGGGGCCTGTTCGACCACCCTCCCCTGCCCGCCTGGCGCGCGGGGCGCGCGGCTCTGCTCGGCGACGCCTGCCATCCGATGCTGCCTTTCATGGCGCAGGGCGCGGTGCAGGCTTTCGAGGACGGCGCGGCGCTGGCGCGTCTGCTGTCGGACGAAGCGGTGGCGCCGGAGACGGCGCTCGCAGCGTATGAGGTCGTTCGGCGGCCGCGCGCGACGCGCGTCCAGATGGTCGCGCGCGCGAATGCGCGGCTGTTTCACGCCCGCAGCCCGCTCGAACAGGCGGCGCGCTACGCCCCGATCGCGCTCGGGGCGCGGCTGTCCTCAAGCCTCGCCATGAGCCGGCTCGACTGGCTCTACGGCCATGTCGAGGCGGCCTGAGGCGGGCACAGTTCATCAGGGGGTCAGGGCATAAGCGCCGAGACGTAGCCCGGCAGGGCGAAGGCGGCCTTGTGAATCTCGGGGGTGTAGTATCGCGCCTCCAGCCCGATCTCCGCGACGCGCTCGGCCAGCGTGGCGGCCGCCACGCCGCGGGCGTCGCCATCGGTGGCCCAGCCCATCGCCATCGGACCTCCGACATAAGTCGGGATGGTCGCCATGTAGCAGCCGTAATCGCGGAACAGCGCCTTGAAGGCGGTCATGCTGCGGGTCAGCTCGGCCTTCTGCAGGAAGGGCACGCCGTTCTGCGTCACCATGATCCCGCCCTCCGCGAGCCGCTTGCGGGCGCAGCCGTAGAAACTGTCGGTGAAAAGCGTCTCGCCTGGGCCGATCGGGTCGGTGCTGTCGACGAGGATCACGTCGAAGACTTCCGCGCTCTCGCGCATGAAGTCCGCGCCGTCGGCGATCACGATCTCAAGGCGCGGATCGTCGAAGGCGCCGGCGCCGATCCCGGGGAGATAGCGCCTGGAGAACTCGATCACGCCGGCGTCGATCTCGACCATGACGAGTCGTTCGAGGCCGGGATGCTTGAGCGCCTCGCGCGCCATGCCGCCGTCGCCGCCGCCCACGATCAGAACGCGCTTCGCCGCGCCATGCGCCAGCATCGGCACATGCGCCATCATCTCATGGTAGATGAACTCGTCGCCCTCGGTGACCTGCACGACGCCGTCCAGCGTGAGGATGCGCCCGAAGGTTGGATTGCGGAACACGCGCAAGCGCTGATGCGCGGTCTCGCTGTCGTAGAGGAGCGTCGCCTCCTTGAGACACTGGCGGAAATCGTCGTGCAGCAGCTCGACCGACCAGCCGGGCATCAGATCGCGTTCGCTCATTTCGTCCTCCGCATTCCCGTCGCCCGGCGCCGCCGCTTCCGATGTCGCGCTGCGCGACCTTGACGCGCGTCATGGCCTCTCAGCGCGCCGACGTCCATCATTTCGTTGCGGCGGTCTCCAGTGGGGGCGGTGATGCGGTGGCTCGTGGCGCTGGACGAGTTCGAGGCCGATGGTACGATCAGCCGGGATCAGGCCGCGGCGATGAAGCGCCGCGCCCGGGCCGACATGGCGGCGTTCGGGATCAACACGGTCTACGTGGCGGGGATCGTCGCCGTAACTCTCGGCGCGATCCTCTGGACGTCGGGGCCGCTGGGGCTCACGCTCGCGGGGCTATTGATCTTCGGGGCGGGCGCTGCGGGGGTCGCGCGCTTCGGCGAGAGACTGCGCGTTCCAGCACATGCCGCCGTCGTGATCGGCCTCGCGCTGACAATTTGGGGCGTCGGCTGGTTCGCTGCGGAGAATTTTTCCTCCCGCATGCCGCAGATCCTGATCGGGGGGTTCGCCACTGCGGCGGGTCTGCGGGCGCGCATCCTTCTGCCGGACCGGTTCGCCTTCGCTGCGGGGATGGCGGCCGTCGCTGGACTCTCGCTTCATCTGTGGGGCTTGCTGACCGCGCAGCCGAGCCTCGACCTCGACTGGCTGGCCATGCTTTACGCTGGCGTCGCCGTGCTCGCGCTGGGGCTGTGGCTCGACGTGCGGGCGCTCTCGGCGCTGTCGATCGCCTTCTTCGCCTCGGCTCTCTCGACCACGGCGTATTCCGGCGCGAATTACAGCGTGACCATTTATGAATCCACGCTGACGATCGCACAGTTCGCCCTGATCGCGGGTCTCTGCCTGTTGACCACGCGCTTCGAGGTCGAACGCTGGTCGCGCCACGCTCGCATCGTCGGGCTGCTCGCCTTCGTTTGGATCAACGTCGCGTTCTGGATCGGCTCGCTCTGGGGCGACTGGGTGGGCGCTCATCTCTGGGGCCCCAACCGCGCCGACTTCTTCGCCGAGATCCAAGGCCAGCCCTACGAGGAAGCGGCCTGGGAGGCGGCGCACGCGCAGGCGGCGGCGGCGTGGGAGGCGTTCAGTGCGACGGCGCTCGAAATACCCGCAGCGGCCTTCTCGATCATGTGGGCGCTCCTTCTGCTCGGCACCGCGCTCTGGGCGGCGCTGACCGACCGCCGCTCGATCTTCAACGCCGCCGCCACGTTCGGGGCTATCCATTTCTACACCCAGTGGTTCGAGACGTTCGAGGACGAACCGTCCGCGCTGATCGCAGCAGGGGTCATCGCCATCGCGCTGGCCTGGGGGGCGCGCGCCGCAAATCGCCGGTTCGCCGAGCGGCATGCACGCGCAAGCTGAACGCAGCGAAACAGCGCCGGCGCGGCGATGCGCGGCGCCCATTCCATTCGCGCTGGCGCGCTAGGCTGCGCGGCAAACAGCAGAACGAGGCCCCCTTGGCGAAGAAGAAGTCAGGCCGACTGGCGACGCTCGACCTAGGCGCGCGGCTGCCGCGCGAGCTCTATGAAAAGCGCCTCGCCAAGCTGCAGATGCGGTTGCGCGAGATCCAGCAGGCCTATCTGCTCCAGGGGCGCAACGCAGTCGTGGTGTTCGAGGGCTGGGACGCCGCCGGCAAGGGCGGCTGCATCCGCCGCATCTCGGCGGCCCTCGACCCGCGCGGCTGCAAGGTCTGGCCGATCGGAGCGCCGCGCGACTATTTCGCCGAGCGGCATTACCTCGCGCGATTCTGGGACAAGCTTCCGGGCAAGGGCGCCATCGCGATCTTCGACCGATCCTGGTACGGGCGCGTGCTGGTCGAGCGCGTCGAAGGCTATGCGCCGAAAAGCCGATGGAAGGCGGCCTATGACGAAATAAACACCTTCGAGCGGATGCTGGTCGACGATGGCGTGCGGGTGATCAAGATCTTCCTCTACATCTCGCAGGAGGAACAGCTGCGCCGCTTCGAGGACCGGCTGCGCGACCCGCTCAAGCGCTGGAAGCTGAGTTACGAGGACTTCCGCAACCGCGGCAAGTGGGACGCCTATGTCGAGGCGGCCGAGGAGATGTTCAGCCGCACGGAAGGGGCGGAGCCGTGGCGCGTGCTGTCCTCGGAGGACAAGAAGAGCGCCCGGATCGAGGCGATCGACTTTATCTGCCGCAAGCTCGCCAAGGGGGTCGACCTGTCGCCGCCGGCGATCGACGACGCCGTCATCTCCGAGGCCATCGCGCATTTCGACCTCGATCCCGAACTGGTCCGCAGCCTCGCCGGGCGCGCGCCCTGAGACAGCTGAGGGAGCAACTGCGGGAGACGCTCCGCAGACCCCTTCGGCGCGCTATTCCTCCTCCTCGACTTCCACCAGCTTGAGCTCGCCCTGCTGGGCGAGTTCGCGGGCGACCCGGACCACTTCGGTCTGCGCCGCCTCGCCGTCGCGCGGGCTGACGTCGCCGATCTGCTTGATCTCGCCTTCGAGGCGCTGGGCGAGGCGCTTGGAGAGGTTGGACAGAAAGAAGTCGATCACCCGCGGCGCGTTGCTCTCTGCGAAGCGGAGCGCCTTGAGCATGGTCGGCTCGTCCACCGCCTTGAGCAGGAGCCCCGCGTCGCGCGCCTCCACGCGCTCGGAGAGGTCGGCGAAGGTGAACATGACCTTCTGGACCTGCCTCGCGAGCTTCGGCTTCTCCTGTTCGAGTTGCTGCAGCAGCCGCGCGCGGTTGGAGGCGGAGACGTTGTTCATCATCGAGCCGATGACGTCGGCCGGGCGGCGCGTCGCCTGCTCGCGCTGCATGACCGCGAGGAATTCGCGGGTGATGACGTCCTTGAGGATCTCCATCACTTCCGAATCGAGGCGCGGCACCCGCGCCAGCCGCAGCACGATCACTTGCGCGAATTCGGGGTCGAGGCGTTCGAGGATGCGCGCGGCCTTGTCCGAACGCATCTTCGACAGCACCACCGTGGCGGTCTGCGGATGCTCGTGGCGCAGGAAGCCGGCCAGCGCCTGGTCGGAGCTGTTGGACAGCTTCTCCCACAGCGTGCGCCCGCCGCCCGCATCCACGTCGTCCATGATGCGCGAAACCGAATCGTCGTCCAGCAGCTCGCGCAGGATGCGCCGCGCCTCGCCCGCCCCGCCCTTGATCTCGCGATTGGCGCCGAGCTCGTCGGTGAAATCGGCGATGGTCTTGTCGAGCAGCTCCGGCGAGATGCGCCACATCCCGCTCATCGCCTGGGCGAAGCGGCGCATCGTGGTCTCGCTGACGCCCTGAAGCACATGGGGCGCCGCCTCCGGCCCCAGCGCCGCCATGATGATCGCCGCCTTGTCGGCGAGCGAGAGGCTGACTTCGAGATTGTCGGCCAGCGCGCTCTTGTCATGCGCGCGATGGTCGGGCGGGGCCACGCCCGGGTCGCGTCCTGCGGCGACGGGCAGATTGGCGCTCATGTCGCATATCCTCTCACCAGCGCGCCGGCGAGCAGCGCCCAGCCGTCGGCGACGACGAAGAAGGCGAGCTTGAAGGGCAGCGCGACCACCGCGGGCGGCACCATCATCATGCCCATCGACATCAGAACCGAGGCGATGACGAGGTCGATGATCAGGAACGGCAGAAAGATCAGAAAGCCGACTTCGAAGCCGCGCTGGATCTCGCTCAGCATGAAGGACGGGATCAGCACCGAGACATGCGGCCGGCCGTCCGGTCCGGGCGCGGCGCGCCCCGGCGCGGCCTCGGTCATGACGGCCAGCGTATCGGGGTCCACGCGGCCTTCCATGAAGACGCGGAACGGCTCGAAAGCGCGGGCGACGCCCTCCTCCTCGGAGATCGTCCCGTCGAGCAGCGGCTGCACGCCTTCCGTCCAGCTCTGCTGGGCCACGGGTTCGATCACGAAATAGGTCAGGAACAGCGCGAGGCTGACGATCATCATGTTGGGCGGCGCCTGCTGCACGCCGATGGCCTGACGCAGGATCGACAACGCAGTGACCATGAAGGGAAAGCAGGTGATCATGATGGCGAGGCCCGGCGCGAGGCTCAGCAGCGTGATCAACACGAAGAGCTGCGCCAGCCGCGCGGTCAGCGAGCCGCCCTCGGTTCCCAGATCGACGGTCAGCGACTGCGCGAGCGCCGGCTGCGCCGCGACGCAGAGCGCCGCCGCCGCGCAGAGCGCAAGCGCCCCGAGCCTCGACATGACCGCGCTCAGCCCCCGCCGAGATCCATGATCTCGGTTAGCCGAACCCCGAGCCGCCCGCCATCGTCCTCGAGCTCCTGCAACTCGCCGCGGGCGATCAGCTGCGAGCCGACATAGACTTCGACCGGGTCCTCGACGCGGCTCTCGAGCGGCAGCACCGAGTCGCGGCGCAGCGAGACGATCTCGGAGATCAGCGGGCGCGCGCGCCCGACCGACACCGTGACTTCGATCGGCACGCCGAAGATCGCCTTCTCCCGCGCGCTCATCGCGGCGAGGGTCTTTGCGGCCTGAGATTCGGTCACGCCGAAACCCGTTTCGTCATCCGACATGTCGCATCTCCTCTTCAGCTTCTGCGAAGAATTCGTCGATCGCCCTCAGCGCGGCGCGCGCGCAGGCTTCGGCGTCGTAGGCGGCGCCGCCGCCGTCCCAGTCGAGCCGCGCCTGCGCGCCCGACAGCGCCGGGTCGGCGCGCAACTCGACCTGATCGCCCAGCCGCAGGGCGAGGCCGTCGAAATGCTCCGGCGCGCAGCGCGCGACGAGGCGGGCCTGCGGCGCGCTCGCCAGCCGCTCGGCGACTGCGCGCTCCAGCGCCTCGGCGAGACCCCGCCGCGCCGCCTCGGGCGCGACGGCGCCCGCAACGGCGGCCAGCACCGGCCCCAGCGCCGCGATCGCCTCCGCGCGCGCGGCCCGCCAGTCGAGATCGAGGTCGCGCAGGCTTTCGACCAGCGCGATGACGGCGCGGCGATTCTCGGCCTCGGCGGTCGCGTCGGCGGCGGCGAAGCCTTCGGCGTAACCCGACGCATGGCCCTCGCCGCGCGCCCGCGCGACCGCCTCGTCGAGCTCGCGGCGCGAATCGCTGTCGGCCCCGGCGGGGTCGGAGCCGAAATTCTCGAGCCGCAGGCGAAGGGGCTTCATGTCGGCTCCTTCTCGCGCTCGTCGTCCACGTTGTCCTGCACGTCGCGCTCGAGCCAGCTGCGCAGGACGTTGGCGCTGTCTTCCTTCTGCTCCTGAAAGGCCATGCGCAGCAGCGACAGGCGGTCGACCGGCTCGCCGACGTTGAACTCGTCGGCCTCGCGGAAGTCGAGCGAGGGGGGCAGACGCTCGGGCATGTCGGCCTGCTCGCCCGCCGCCTTCATCAGCGGGCGCAGCACGAAGAAGGCGAGGCCCAGCGCCACGATGGCGAGCAGACCCGTCTGGATCAGCGACATCGCGTTGCGCGACAGGAACTCGGTCACGCCGGCATGGGCGACCGTCCCCTCCGCGGCGCGGGCGGCGAATTGCAGCGTCTCGACCGTCACCACGTCGCCGCGCTCGGCGTTGAAGCCGACGGCGGCGCGCACCAGTTCGCGCAACTGGTCGAGCTCGGCCTGCGGACGTGGCGTCCAGACCGGCTCGCCGTCGTCGCCCGGCGCGCTGACGCCGTCGACCAGCACCGCCACGGTCAGTCGCCTGACGTCGCCTGCGCGGCGGATCGTCTCGCGACGGGTCTCGGAGACTTCGTAGTTCACGCGCTCCTCGGTTTCGGCGCGCTGGGCCTGCGACTCGCCCCCAGCAGCCTGCCCCTGCGGCAGGTTCGAGGCGACCGTCGCCGCGCCGCCATTGCCGCTGGACGTCTCGGTGACCTCGCGCGTGTCGCTGCTGATCACGACCCGGCTCTGCGGATCGACGCTGCGCTCGACGATGGTCTGACTCTCGAGCACGGTGTCGACCGAGACGGTGACGATGGCGCGCCCGTCTCCGACGCGCGCGGCCAGCAGCCGCTCCACCTCCGCGCGCAGCGCCGCCTCGCGCGCCGACCCCGGCAGCTGCGCATCGGCGTCGCCGCCCGATTCGCCCATCCGCAGCACCGCGCCATGCGCCGCGTCGATCACCGAGACGCGCTCGGGCGACAGGCCGGCCACGGCGGAGGCGACGAGGTAGCGCATCGCCTCGGCCTGCGACGCGCTCAGCGCGCCATAGGACATCTGGACGGTGACGGAAGCGCTCGGCTGCGCGCCGCGCTGGAAGGGCCGCCCGACCGTGTTGGCGATGTGCACCCGCGCCGTGCGCACGCCGGGCGAGGCGAGCAGCGTGCGGGCGAGTTCGCCCTCCTTGGCGCGCCAATAGGTCGCCTCGAACATCTCCGAACTCGTGCCGAAGCCGTCCATGCCGTCGAGGATCTCGTAACCGGCGGGGCCGTTGCGCGGCAGCCCCTCGGCGGCGAGCGCCATGCGCACCCGGTCGCGCTCGCTGGCGGGGACCAGCACGGTCGAGCCCTGCGCCTGCACGGCCACGCCCATCGCCTCGACCGCCGCCGCGACTTCGCCCGCCGCGGCTGGTTCGAGCCCGGAATAGAGCGTCGCCATCGAGGGCGTGCGGGCGCTTTGCGCCAGGCCGATCACCGCAGCGATCAGCGCCATGAGGGCGAGGACGCCGATCAGACGCTGCCGGGGCTGGAGCGAGAACCAGACGTTTGCGAACCGACCCAAGACGCGCATCCCGACCAAGGGGGCGGCGCAGGCCGCAAAGCCGGCGCCCGCGGCGACATTTGGGACTTTCCATTTAACAAGCCGTTTAACCCTCATCGGTTAGGTGCGGCGTCAGGAGGGCGCGACAGCCCCCCGCGTCACGGCGCCGGATCGCGGCGCGCACCGAAAGCGGGACCGATGTCCGAGGACAGCGCGAAGAAGCCCAAGGGCGGCAAAATGGGCCTGATCGTGGGGGTCGTGCTGATGCTCGTCTGCGGCGGCGGGTCGTTCTACGCGGTCTATTCGGGGATGCTGGCGCTGCCGCTGCCCGAGAAGGAGCCCAAGCCTCATGGCGAAGCCGCCAAATTCGCCGAGCCTCTGCCGACGACCGCCTTCCTGCCGCTCGATCCGATCATCGTGACCGTCGGCCGCGGGGAGGCGTTGCGGCATCTGCAATTCGCCGCCCAGCTCGAAGTCGAACCCGGCGCGCATGACGCGGTGGCGCTGCTGACGCCACGCGCCGTGGACGTGCTCAACACTTACCTGCGCGCCGTCGAGCCTTCGGACATCGAAGACCCCGCCGCGCTCCTGCGCATGCGCGCGCAGATGCTGCGCCGCGTCCAGGTGGTGATGGGCGAAGGCAAGGTCCGCGACCTGCTGGTCGCGGAGTTCATCATGCGCTGAGCGCCGACGCGGCCTCGGGCGCCCAGAAGGGAGCCGGCATCATGGAACTGATCTCGGACGCGCTGCTGATCGCCGGGGCCGTCGGCGCCGCCGCCTATTGCCGGCTGCTCGCCCGCCGCCTCGGCGCGCTGAAGGAGCTCGACAGCGGGCTCGGCGCCGCCATCGCCGCGCTGTCGCGGCAGGTTGACGAGCTGCGGGCTTCGCTGGAGGCGGCCAAATCGGTTTCGGGCGAGAAGGCGCGCGAGATCGGCCAGTTGACCGCGCGGGCGGAGATGGCGGCGGGGCGGCTCGAACTGCTTCTCGCCTCGCTGCATGAAGGCGGCTCGCGCCGTCCGATCGACCCGCGGCCGGACCGCGCCGCAGCCCGGGCGGCGGGCCTCGCAGCGGCCGCCCGGGAGGATGCTGCGGCGCGCCTGGCCGAGATCGAACGCCCCGAAGACCCGCCGGCGCCGTCGCGCCCGCGCGAGGCGCCGCCCGCCGAAGCCGACATGCGCGCAGCGCTCCGCTGGGCCGCGGAGCAGCGCGCAGCGGGTGGACGAACCCATGACGAGGAGCTCAGGCGATGATCGCCCGTCCCGCCCGCCCGGCGCGCGCGCTGCTGTTCATCGCAATGTGCTTCACGGCCTCGGCCGCGACCCGGCTGGGCGAGGTCGGCATGGCGACGGCGCAAAATCTCGGCGCTGCGGCGCAGGCCGAGCTGGACGCGCTCCGCCCGCCCGAGCCGACGGTTCTGCCGCCCGCCGCGCCTTCCGATATGCCGAAAGGCCTTAGCGCGCAGGCTGAGGAATGCGCGGCGCCCCCGGGGCCGCTGCTGATCGCGATCCGCGAGCGCGCCGCGGAGCTCGACCGGCGCGAGCTGCGCGTCGCCGAGCGCGAGACGTTGCTCGAGGTCGCGGAGGCGCGCATCCGCGCCGAGATCAAGCGGCTCGAGGAGGCGGAGCGCAAGCTCGCCGCCACGCTCGCCATCGCCGACGGGGCCTCGGAGCGCGACATCGCGCAGCTCGTCGCGGTGTACGAGACGATGAAGTCCAAGGACGCCGCCGCGATCTTCAACGCGATGGAGCCGGAGTTCGCCGCGGGCTTCCTCGCGCGCATGCGCGCCGACAGCGCCGCCGGGATCATGGCCGCGATGCGCGAGGACATCGCCTACGCGATCACGGCGGTGATGGCGGGCCGGCATGCCGGCGTGCCGAACCAGTGAGGGACGCCATGCCGCAGCGGTTCAGGGAATCTTCATGCGCGGCGCGGAAAGCTCCGAACGCGTCGGGCGGGCGCCCTCCCGCTCCCGCGGCGCGCTGAGAGGGGTCCAGAATGGGCGGCGTCATCGGGATCGTGCTGGTCTTCGCGATGGTCTTCGGCGGCTACACGCTCGCCGGCGGCAAGATGGATATCATCCTGCACGCGCTGCCCTACGAGCTGATGATCATCTTCGGCGCGGCGATCGGGGCGTTCCTGATCGGCAATCCGGGCGACGTCGCCAAACACACGCTCAAGGACGTCGGCAAGGTGTTCAAGGGCCCCAAATGGTCCTCCAAGGACGTGCGCGACCTGCTGTGCCTGCTGTTCGAACTGTTGCGCGTGGCGCGCCAGGCCCCGGTCGAACTCGAAGAGCACATCGAGGACCCGCAAA
Organism: Rubrimonas sp.; assembly: GCF_036788415.1. NCBI lineage: Bacteria > Pseudomonadati > Pseudomonadota > Alphaproteobacteria > Rhodobacterales > Paracoccaceae > Rubrimonas > Rubrimonas sp. The sequence goes on from NZ_DAIQNN010000024.1 coordinate 24,333, forward strand.
GCAGCGCGATCTTCTCGCGCTATCCCAAAATTCAGGCTGATGCGGCGGCGGTCGACCTGATCTGCGACACGATGCGCTCGGCCTCGATGAACTACGACGACCCTCACCAGGTCGAAGAGGTCATCGAGAAGCAGCTCGAGAGCAAGCTGCACCATTCGCTGCATTCCTCGCATGCGATGCAGACCATGGCCGACGGGCTGCCGGCGCTCGGAATCGTCGCGGCGGTGCTCGGCGTGGTCAAGACGATGGCCTCGATCGACAAGCCGCCCGAGATCCTCGGCCAGATGATCGGCGGCGCGCTGGTGGGAACGTTCCTCGGGGTGTTCCTCGCCTATGGCTTCGTCGGTCCCTTCGCCGCGAAGCTGAAGCAGATCGCGGAGGCCGAGCACCAGTTCTACACGCTGATCCGCGAAGTGCTGGTCGCCAATCTGCACAAGCACGCCGTCGACATCTGCGTCGAGGTCGGGCGCCAGAACGCGCCGCGCGACTGGCGGCCGAGCTTCGCCGAACTCGAGGAGGCGCTCAGCCAGACCCGCGCCGGGGTGACGCCATGACCGCGCGGCGCGGAACGGCCGCGGCGCTCGCGGCGCTGGCGGCGCTGGCCCTCGCCGCGCCGGGCGCGCAGGCGCAGCAGAGCGTGCGCGTGCGCGCGGGCGAGCATCCCGACTATACGCGGCTCGTGATCGACGCGGCCCCGGGCGCACCCTTCGAATGGGGCGTGGCGGGCGACGCGCTCGTCGTGCTGATGCCGCAGGCGGGCGGTTTCGACCTTGGCGTCGCCCAACGCGCGGCGGGGCTGAGCCGCGTCGCGGGCTTCGCCGGCGCCTCCGCGCCGGCGGGCGCAGTGCTCACGGTGCGCCTGCGCTGCGAGTGCGGGGCGCGGGAGACCCGGATGGCCGACGGGCGCGTCGTGCTCGACATCTCCGCCAACGGCGCCAAACCGCCGGCCCCGCGGATCGCGGCGGCCGAGGCCGAAGCCGCTGAACCCGCGCCCACGCGGAGCGCGCAGGCAGCGGCCCCCGCGGCGGCCCCCTCGGCGACCGCGCGTGCGCCGCGCGCGAGACCCGCCCCGGCCTCTCCGGCGCGCGCTGCCGCGCCGCCGTCGCCTGCGAGCTCAGTCGCCCCCGCCACGCCCGCGCCCGAAGCGCAGGTGGCGCCGGAGCTTCCGCCCCTCGCTCTCGCCGAAGCGGTTCAGGCCGCCCCCGAATCGGCGCTGGAACCAGCGCAGACCGCCGAGGAACGGCCCGACGCCCCGCTCAAACTCGAGGACGTCGCCGGCGAGACCGCGCCGACCGACGACGCCATCGAGCAGGCCCGTCAGGCGCTGCTCAAGCAACTCACGCGCGCCGCCGAGCAGGGTTTGCTGACCCTGCGCGAGACTCCCGAGGCGCCGCCGGAGACAACGGGCGAGAGCGCGGCGGAGGAGGGGGACGCCGTCTCCAAGGTCCCGTCCGAGACGGCGCTGGCGGAGACCCAACTCCGCGCGCGCAGCGCCATCGACATCGCCGCCGAGCGGGGACGCGGGTCGCCCGGCGCCGCGAAGCCGGAGACGCCGGCGCACTGCCTCGCCGACGCCGCCTTCGACGTGGAGCGCTGGGCGAGCGACGCGGCCTTCGACCTTCAGGTCGGCGAAGGGCGCCGGGCCTTGATCGGCGAGTTCGACGCGCCGAACGCCGGCGCCGTCCTCGGTTACGCCAAGCTCTTGATCCGATACGGTTTCGGCGTCGAGGCCCGGGCCGCCCTCACGGCGTTCTCGGCGCATGTCGCGCCGCCGCCGCAGCTGATGGAGATGGCCGCGTTGATCGACGGCGACGCTCCGCCGAGCGCCGGCGAGCTGGCGCAAGGGGCGGATTGCCCCGGCCTGCACGGGCTCTGGGGCGCCTCGGCGCGCGCGCTCGGCGGAACGCTCGACGTGGCCGCACTCGACGTCGTCGCGCTGCGCGCGGCCATCGCCGAGACGCCGCCGAACCTGCGCGCCGCCCTCGCGCTGCCCGTCGCGCAGGCTGCGCTCGACGCGGGCGAAGTCGATCTGGCGGAGGCGGTGGTCGGCGTCGTCGCCCGCTCCGAACCCGAACCGCCCGAAGGCGACGCGATGGTCGCGGTGCTGCTCGCGCGCATCGACTTCGCGCGCGGCGACCATCGCCGCGCGGAAGCGATGCTTCTGCCGCTGATCGCGCACAACACCCCCGCCGGCGTCGAGGCGATGATCCGGCTGGCCGAGATGCGCGTGGCGCGCGGCGTCGCATCGCCGCCGGGGCTCGCCGAGGACATGGAGGCAGTCGCCTTCAGCCAGCGCGACAGCCTGCTCGGCCGCCGTCTTCTCGCCGCGGCGGCGGGCGCGCGGGCGGCCAGCGAAGGGCTCGCGCCGGCGCTCGGGGCGCTGCGCCGACTATCCGATCGCGCCGGCGACCGCGCCCGCGCCGAAATCGCCGCCCGCGACATGCTGGTCGACTACAAGCCCGACCCGACCGAGGCCGGCGCCTACGCCGAGACCGCCCTCACGCATTGGGACATGGTCGGCGACGGGCCGGAGGGCGACCGGGCGCGGGTGGCGGTCGCGCGCAACCTCGCGGCGATGGAGCTCGGCAATCTCGCCGAAGACCTGCTGCGCCCCGCGCTCGCGCGCGGCGACGCCGCCGCCCGCATCGCCGCCGGGGCCGCCGCCCTCGCCGCCGGCGCGCCCGAACGCGCCCTCGAGCATCTCGGCGACATGGCGGCGCCCGAGGCCGGCAGGCTGCGCGCCGAGGCTTTCGCCGCGCAGTTCCTCTATGACGAGGCGGTCGCCGCAGCTGCGGCGAGCGGGGACGCCGCGCTCGAGGCCCGCTACGCATGGCTTGCGGGAAACTGGGAGCGCGCGGCGAAGACGGGCGATGTCGACCGTCGCCTGCTCGCCGCCTGGATGGCTGGCGAGGGCGACCTGCCCGAGGATCTGCGCGCCGCGGCGCAGGCCGATCCCGAGTTCGCCGCCCGCGCCGAAGCCTTCGCCCCCGGCGCGACCGAAGCGCCGTCCGACACGCTGCAGGCCCTCAATGAAGCGCTCGAGCAGGCCCGCAGGCGGCGCGAACTGATGGGGAGTCTGCTCGGAGATGGATAATCCCGGCTATATCGGCCTGACGCGAATGAAAGGGCTCGCCGACGAGCTCCGCGTGGTCGCCAACAACATCGCCAACCTCTCGACGACCGGCTACCGCGCCGAGCGGCTGGTCTTCGCGGAAGTGCTGCAGGCCGCGAATGTCGACGGCGGCGCGCTCGCCATGGCCGCGCCGCGCGCCCATGTCACCGACGACGCGCCCGGCGGCTTCCGCGCCACCGCCGGGCCGCTCGACCTCGCCATCGAGGGCGAGGGATTCTTCCAGGTGCAGACGCCGGACGGTCCCCGCCTCACGCGCAACGGCGTGTTCTCGCTCAACCCCGAGGGCGACGTGGTGACCCTCGACGGGCACCAGGTGCTCGACAATGGCGGCGCTCCGCTGAACATCCCCGGCGACGCCGGCGCAATCGCCATCGCCGCCGACGGCACCGTCGCGGTGGACGGGGTCGACATCGCCCGCATCGGCGTCTTCACCGCCGATCCCGCCGACCTGCTGCGCGAGGACGGCGTGCTGTTCCGGAGCGACGGCGCGGTCAACGAGGCGCCCGCGGCCCGCGTGCTGCAGGGGTTCATCGAGCAGAGCAATGTCGACCCCGTGCGCGAGATGGCCCGGATGATCGAAGTGCAGCGCGCCTACGAGCTCGGCCAGTCCTTCCTCGATCAGGAGGATAGCCGCCTCACCGACGCGATCCAGACCATCGGACGCAGCGCCTGACACGCAGCAAAGGAGACCGCCCATGCGCGCCCTGAACATCGCCGCGACCGGCATGGCCGCCCAGCAGACCCGCGTCGAGGTCATCTCCAACAACCTCGCCAACATGTCCACCACCGCCTACTCGGCGCGGCGGGCCGAATTCGCCGACCTGCTCTACCAGCAGCCGCGGCTCGCCGGCACGGTGAACGCCGCGGACGGCACGATCCTGCCGGCGGGCGTGCAGATCGGCATGGGCGTGCGCCCCTCCGCCGTCACTTTCGACGTCGTGCAGGGCGCCATGAAGGCCACCGACGCCGAACTCGACTTAGCCATCGACGGCAAGGGCTGGTTCGAGATCGAAGCGCCGAACGGCGAGCCGGTCTATACGCGCGACGGCTCCTTCAAGCGCACCGGCGACGGGCAGCTGGTCACCAGCGAAGGCTATGCCCTGACGCCCAACATCGTCATCCCCGGGGACACGCGGCGCGTCACCGTCAACAAGGACGGCGAGGTGTACGCGATCTTCGACGATCAGGTGCAGCCGCAGCTTCTGGGCCAGATCACGCTCGTGGATTTCGTCAACGAACGCGGGCTGGAGCCGATCGGCTCGAACCTGTTCCGCGAGACCGCCGCATCCGGCCCGCCCAATGTCGGCGCGCCGGGCGAGGACGGTCGCGGTGTCGTCCGCCAGGGCTATCTGGAGGAGAGTTCGGTCGACGCCGTCACGGAGATCACCGAGCTGATCCAGGCGCAGCGCGGCTACGAGATGAACTCCAAGGTGGTCACCGCAGCCGACCAGATGCTCGCCGCAACCACGCAGATGCGATGAGACGCGCCCTGCCCTTCCTCGCCGCGACGCTCGCCACGGCGCTCGCGCAGGCCGTGCCGGCGCAGGACGGCGTCGCGGCGCTCGACCCGCCTGCGCTGGTGAGCACGCGCGCGATCCGCGCCGGCGAGACCATCGGCCCCGGCGATGTCGCCTTGGGCGCGGCGCCCGCCTTCGGCGCCGTGACCGACCCCGCCGACGCCGTCGGGCTCGAGGCGCGCCAGACCATCTATCGCGGCCATCCGGTGATCGCCGCCAATCTCGCCCCGCCCGCGCTGGTCGAGCGCAACCAGATCGTGACGATGACCTACGCGCATGGCGCGCTGACCATAACGGCGGAGGGGCGCGCGCTCGAGCGCGCCGGCGCCGGGGAGAAGCTGCGCGTGATGAACCTCGACAGCCGCATGACGGTGACCGCGATCGTCTCCGGCCCCGGACAGGTGGAGGTGCGCCGATGACGCGCGCGACCCTGCTGATCGCACTTCTCGCCGTCGCGACGCTCGGCGCGGGCTGCGCCGAGCGGCTCGACCATCTCGGCCGCCCGCCTTCGATGACCGCGCCCGGCGGCCAGATCGAGACGGTGGCTCCGATCACGCCCACCCGCGCGGCGCTGGCGATGCGCGCCCCCGCGCCCCCGCCCGAGGATTACGCCGTCGGCTCGCTCTGGCGCTCGGGCAAAAGCTCGCTGTTCGGCGACCGCCGCGCCAACCGCATCGGCGACATTCTGACCGTCGTCATCGACCTCGACGAAAGCGCCGAGATGACCAACCGGACCAACCGCGCCCGCAGCGGTTCGGAGGACGCGAGCATCACCGCTCTGCTCGGCCTGCCGAGCATCGCCGACACCATCCTTCCGGGCGCCGGCACGCTCAACCCGGCGGTGGGCCTCGGGTCGAGCACCGCCAGCGCAGGGACGGGCACGACGACGCGCCAGGAGGAGATCGAGCTGCGCATCGCAGCCACCGTGACCGACGTGCTGCCGAACGGCCACCTCGTGATCTTCGGCAGTCAGGAGATGCGCGTGAACTTCGAACTGCGCGACCTGCAGGTCGCGGGCGTGATCCGGCCCGAGGACATCTCGCGCCGCAACGAGATCACCTACGACAAGATCGCCGACGCCCGCGTCGTCTATGGCGGGCGCGGCCAGATCACCGACCTGCAGCAGCCGCGCTACGGCCAGCAGGTGCTCGACATGGTGCTGCCCTTCTGATCGGAGCGACCGATGAAAAAGCTGCTTCCCGTGCTGCTCGCGATCGTGGGGCTGGTCGGCGGCGCCGCCGCCGGCTGGCTGATGAAGCCCGCCCCCGAAGGCGAGGCGCCGCCCTGTCTCGACGCGCACGGCCATCCCGCGCCCCCCGAGACCTGCGAGGCCGCCGAGGCCGAAGCCCAGGGCGAGCCCTACGAGGTCGCCGTGATCGACCCCAAGGACGCATCGGAATTCGTCACGCTCGACCGCCAGTTCATCGTCCCGGTCGTCACCGAGGATCAGGTCGCCTCGATGATGGTGCTGACGCTGAGCCTCGAAGTCGCGCCCGGCCATGTCGAGGACGTTTTCTCACGCGAACCCAAGGTGCGCGACGCGCTGCTGCGCACGCTGTTCGAACACGCCTATACGGGCGGCTTCGCCGGCGATTTCACCGCTCAGCCCGTCATGCGCGACCTGCGCCGCAATCTGCTGATCGCGGCGCGCAAGGTCGCGGGGCCGGATGTGCGCGACGTGCTCGTGGTGGACATCCTGCGTCAGGACCAGTAGCGCCGCGCCGTCAGCCGGGGCGCGCCGCCGATCCCTGCCGCACCGCCTCGACGTCGTCGGCGGCGACTTCCTCGCCGCCCGCCACAACCAGCCGCACCCCCGCGTCGCCGCGCCGCGCCTCGATCACCGGAGCGAAAACTTCGGCGTCGCGCAACTCGACAACGTCGCCCGGCGCGGTGTAGCGCGCCTCGAAACGGTAGAGACCGGGCTCGGCGGTTCCGCCATCGTCCTTCTCGCCCGACCAGGTCACCGAGGCGTCGCCGGGCGCGAAGGGGATCTCCGCAACCTGCGCGCCGTTCGCGTCGCGCACCACCATCGCCGCAGCAGTCGCCTCGGAAGGCGGCGCCGGCGGATAGGCGGCGATGGGGGCGCCGTCGAAGGGCGCGCGAACCGGCGCGCGCACCTCGCGCCCCAGCCAGTCGGCCAGCGCGCCAGCGTTGGACGCCGACAGCTTCTCGATCAGCTTGTCGAGCGAGGAATTGGTCTTCACCTGCTGCTCGACCTGCGAGAAGGAGGCGAGCTGCGCGACGAACTCGGTCGACTCCATAGGCTGGAGCGGGTCCTGGCTCTTCAGCTGGGCGGTCAGCAGCATCAGAAACGTGTCGAAATCCGCCGAAAGGCCCGTCGTTGGCTCGTCGTTCAGGACGGGCGCGTCGGATTTCTCGGGGATGCGGATCGGCGAGACGGCGGAGACGTCGGTCATCGTCTTTGCTCCTGCTCAAAGGCGGATGTCGAGGCGGTCGAGCGCACCGGCGCGCATCGCGGATGCGGCGGCGTTCGCAGGCGCGGGCGCGTCGCCTCCCAAGGGCGGCGCTCCGGGTTCGGCGCGACCGCCCCCGGGCCGATCGCCCGAGCCGGCGCCGAAGCCCAACTCGGGTCGACCGCCGGAGAAACCGATATCCGCGCGACCGAAACCCGCCTGGGCGAGATCGCGTTGCAGGAGGTCGGCGTTGCGACGGAGCATGTCGAGCGTCTCGCCGCGCTCGGCGAAGATCGCGGCGCTCACCCCGCCATCCTCGAAGCGCAACTCGATGGCGACGCGGCCGAGTTCGGGCGGATCGAGCCGCAATTCGACCCGGTTGGCGTCGCGCGAGAGGGCGATGGCCTGCGCGACGGCGCGGGCCGCGGCCTCGCCGGGCGCGGCGCCTGCGGCGCGGCCGGCATCGCCGCCGAGCGGCGCGACGCCGCCTTCCGCGCGGCGCGCGGCGGCGGGATCGCTCGCCAGCGGAGCCGGCGCGGCGTCGGCATCGGCCACGGCGAGCAGACGCTCCTCGAAAGCGAGTATCGCGGCGGGCGCTTCGACGCCCCGCACGGACGGCGCAGAGAGCCGCGCGGACGTGGCGCCGTCCGTCGGCGGCGGCGCTTCGAACGTCTGGGCGCGCGAAGCGGGCTCGGCGCGCCGCGAGGATTGGGTCGGGGCGGCGCCGGCGAGGGGCGGCGCGCCCGCCGCCGTCGGCGCAACGCTCTGAGGCTGGGGCTGCGGCGCTGCGGCGACCGGCGAGACGGGCGTCGTCGCACCGTCCGCGCTCGTGGGCGGCGGCGGCGCCTGCGGGCCGGGATCGCGCCGAGCGCCGGACGGAACCGCCGGGACGGGCGACGGCGCGGGCGACGGCGATGGCGCGGGCGACGACGAAGGCGCAGCGGCGCGCGACGTCTCCAAGGCCTGCGGCGCTGCGTCCGGAGATTGAAGCGACGTGGGCGCCGTGTCGCCGCGCAGCCCTTGCCAGGTCAGACCGGCGGCGATGCGACCGGAGACAGTCGCGGGCGCCGTTCCGGGCGTCTCGGAAGTTGCCGCGAGGTCCTTCGCGGCGTCGCGGAAGGACGCTGCGGCGTCGCCTGCGGCGCGACCCTGCCCACGCGCCGCGCGCGGCGCGTCCGACGCCGTGAGGATCGGCTGTCGACCATCCTCGCGCGGTGCGGCGACGAGGTCTGCGACGCGCGCCGAGGCGGCGCCCGTCGGGCGGGCCGCAGCGGCGGCGGTGGGCGCGCGCAGCGCGGCGATCGTCGGAGCGGCGGCCTGCGTGGCGCTGGCCGGCGTCGCCGCGACCGGGTCCACCGGCCCCACCGGACCGACGATCTGCGCCAGCCCCTGAACCGGCGCGGCGGCGCTCGCGACCGCTTCGTCGGCGTCGGGCGGTCCCATCGCCGACAGCCGGTCGCGCGGAGGGCGCGCGCGCGGCGCCGGCTGGTCCGGCGCTGCGTCCGCGATCGTCGGCGCAATCGTCGGCTCCGCGGAAGCGCGCGGGCGTGCGATGTCCGCGCCGAGACCGAGCGAGATCCGCGGCGCAGGCCCCGTGCCCGCGCTCGACGGCGGCGCGGCGACCGGCCCCTGCCCGGCGGCTGGCGGGCCGCCGTCGCGCATCGCGTCCTCGAAAGCCGCGCCCGCAGCGGCGTCCGGCGCGGCGGGCGAATCGGACGCCGCCTCGCGTCCATGCGCCGCCGACGCGGTTGGCGCGAGGAGCGCGGCGATCCCGCGCGGTCCGACGTCGGTCATGGCGAGTTCTCCCGCGTTCTGTCAGGGCGCAACGATGGCGCGGCTTCCTTACAGATCGTTTACCGGCGGGGCGCAGAATCGCGGCGACATCCGGAGAAGCCGCATGACCATGGTCCGTCCCCCAGCGCTCGGCGCGACCCTCGAGGCGCTCGGCCCCGACCGGCCCCGCGCCGCCGAGGAGTCGGCGCGACATGCCGAGTTGCGGCGCGTCGCCACCGAATTCGAAGCAGTTTTCCTCGCCCAGATGCTCAAGCACGCGGGCGCGGGGAAGACCCCCGAGGCTTTCGGCGGCGGGGCGGGCGAGGACGCCTTCGCCGACATGCTGACCGGCGAGCAGGCGAAGCTCATGGCCGAGCGCGGCGGGATCGGCCTTGGCGAGCGCCTGTTTCAGGCGCTGCTGGAGAAGGAGGGCCTCGGCGATGGCCGCTGACCGCGCGCTGCGCCTCATCGACACGATGCTCGACGCGCTGGTGCGCGAGCGCGAATTGCTGATCGCGGGAGATTTCGCCCTGCTCGAACGCGCCGCCGCCGACCGCGAGCGCCAGAACGCCCGTCTGGCCGCGCTCGGCGCCGAACTCAGCCCGCGCGAAGGCCGCCGCATCGCGCCGATGATGCAGAGGCTCCGCACTGAGGCGCTGCGCAACGGCGAATTGCTGGGCGCGGCGCTGCAGGGGGCGGCGGCCGGGCGGCGACGGCTCGAGGAGATCCTCGAAGCCCATCATCATCTGCGCGGCTACGACGCCTCGGGCCAACCGGTGGACCGCAGCGGCCCCGCCGATCTCGGACGCCGCGCCTGAGCCGACGCCCGGGCCGGGCGGTCGCCCGGGGTCACCCCCCCGTGACGCTCATGTGGCGCGCGACCTGCCCCCAATCCTCGCGGCGGGAATAATCGAAGTCATGGCCCTTGGGCTTGCGGGCGATGGCGCGGCGGATCTCGTCGATCAGCGGCGCGTCGTCGTCGGGATGCGCGCGCAGCGGAGCGCGCAGATCGGCGGCGTCGTCCTGGCCGAGGCACATGTAGAGCGTGCCCGTGCAGGTCACCCGCACCCGGTTGCAGCCTTCGCAGAAATTATGCGTCAGCGGCGTGATGAAGCCGATGCGCGCCCCCGTCTCCTCGACGCGGACGTAACGCGCGGGGCCGCCGGTGCGCAGCGGGATGTCGGTGAGCCGCCAGCGCTGCGCCAGCCGCGCGCGCACGTCGGAGACCGGCATGTACTGGTCGAGACGGTCCTCATTGCCGAGATCGCCCATCGGCATGACCTCGATGAAGGTCAGGTCCATGCCGCGCGCGGCGCACCACTCGGCCATCGAGACGATCTCGTCGTCGTTGAAGCCCTTGAGCGCCACGGCGTTGATCTTCACCGCGAGGCCGGCCTCCTGCGCGGCGTCGATCCCGTCGAGCACCTGGGCAAGGCGGCCGCGGCGGGTGACGTCGAGGAACTTCCTCTCGTCCAGCGTGTCGATCGAGACGTTGACGCGCTTCACGCCGCAGGCCGCCAGCTCCCGGGCGTAGCGGCGCAGCTGGGAGCCGTTGGTGGTCAGCGTCAGCTCGTCGAGGCCGTTTCCGAGGCGTTCGCCCATGTTCCGGAAGAACGCCATCACGTCGCGGCGCACCAGAGGCTCGCCGCCCGTGATGCGCAACTTCCGCACCCCGAGATCGGTGAAGGCGTTGCAGAGCCGGGTCAGCTCCTCGAGCGTCAGCAGATCCTTGCGCGGCAGGAAGGTCATCTCCTCCGCCATGCAATAGACGCAGCGAAAATCGCAGCGGTCCGTGACCGACACGCGCAAATAGGTGATCGGACGTGCGAAGGGGTCGATCAGCGGGGCGCAGCTGGAGCAGGGCATTCGAGCCTCCCGAAGCGTCGTTGGTCTTTTGAGGCGACGATATAGTCGACAGAGGAACTCGGCAATAACAGCCGGAACGCGGCGCGATGAGGAGACGCAGGGACGCAGGCCGCTGCGACGCCCGTGGACGACGCCGCCGCGCCCGCCGGAAAGCGAAAGGGCCGCCCTTGCGGGGCGGCCCTTTCGGTCGCGGCGGCGATCCGGGGTGGTGGAGCCAAGGGGAGTCGAACCCCTGACCTCTTGAATGCCATTCAAGCGCTCTCCCAACTGAGCTATGGCCCCGAAGGTCGCGCCGCCGTTCACGCCGCGCTTTCTACGGAGTGCGCCGCCCCCGCGCAAGAGGCGATCGCATGGCGCGGGCGCGCCCGCGACCGCCCTTCCCCGGCCCACGCGACCGGGGCCGAGGCTCAACGGCGGGCGTCGTCGTCCTCGTCGTCTCCGAACTCGCCGAGGCCGTCCTCGTCCTCCTCGTCGTCGTCGTCCTCGAGCAGCACGTCGTCGGCGACGGCGAGGTCGTCCTCCTCCTCGTCCGGTTCGGCCACGACGTCCGCATCGATCCCGGCGTCGTCGTCGTCGTCCTCGACCGGCAGCGCGTCGTCGTCGTCATCCGTCGCGTCGAGTTCGACGTCGTCGTCCACCAGATCGGCCTCGACGGCGACCGCCGCCTTGGCGGCGGCGCGCTCGCCCGCGCGCGGACGCTTCCCGCGCACCAGCGCCTCGAGATCGAACGCCGCGCCGCAGTCGGGACAGGCGACGGGATTGCGGTTGAGATCATAGAATCGCGCGCCGCAGCTGGCGCACAGGCGCTTCACGCCCCATTCCGGCTTGACCATGTTCCACCCCGCGCGGCCCGGCGACTGAAAGAGGAGCGCCGATGCCACAGCGCACGCGACCTGTCAAAGGTTTCGCAAGCGCAGAAGCCCCAGCCTGCGCACGGCCCCCGCCTCGCGACTCGACCGAAAAGCGCGGCGCGCCTTTCGCACCTGCGAATGCCGCTTGATGCTGCCGCATTGCGCGGGTAATGAATGAATCGAAATCATGACGAGGCGGGACATAATCGTGCTTTACCATGCTTATGAGCTGACACATGCCGCGATCAGTCCGTTCCGCGTCGCCGCGCAGATGGGCACGCAGGCGCTTCGCAACCCGGTAAATCCGCTGTCCCACAGCATGGGCTTCCGTGCGACGGCGGCGGCCTTCGAAATGTTCGTCAACGCCACGCGGCGCTACGGCAAGCCGGAATTCGGCATCGAGACCACCGAGATCGCCGGCGAAACCACGCCCATCGTCGAAGAGGTCGTGCACCGCAAGCCGTTCTGCGAACTGCTGCATTTTCGGCGCGACTCAGTGTTGGCGGAGGCGCGCCACGACCCAAAGGTGCTGATTCTCGCGCCGATGTCCGGCCATTACGCGACGCTGTTGCGCGGCACGGTCGAGGCGATGCTGCCCGAACATGACGTGTACATCACGGACTGGATCGACGCGCGCAACGTGCCGCTCAATCAGGGCCGCTTCGACCTCGACGACTACATCGACTACATTGAGGAGTTCTGCGCGGTGCTCGCGCAGGACGGCGAGCGCCCAGCGGTTATGGGCGTGTGCCAGCCCGGCGTTCCCGCGCTGGCGGCGACGGCGCTGATGAGCGCGCATGAAGCGCCCCACCGCCCCGCCTCGCTGACACTGATGGGCTCGCCGATCGACAGCCGCGTCAGCCCGACCGAGCCGACCATCCTCGCCGAATCGCGCCCAATCGAGTGGTTTGAGAAAAACTGCATCGTGACGGTGCCGTTCCCCAATCCGGGCTTCATGCGGCGGGTCTATCCGGGCTTCCTGCAACTCTCCTCATTCATGGCGATGAACCTCAACCGCCATGTCGACGCGCATGTGAAGCAGTTCCGCCACCTCGTGCGCGGCGACGGCGACGGCGCGGCGCAGCACCGCGCCTTCTACGACGAATATCTCGCCGTGATGGATCTTACGGCGGAGTTCTATCTCCAAACGATCGAAGTCGTCTTTCAGAAGCACTCGCTGCCCAAGAACGAGATGATGCATCGCGACGAAGTGGTCGACCTGCGCGCGGTCCGCGACGTCGGACTGTTCTGCGTGGAGGGCGAGAAGGACGACATCACCGGGGCCGGCCAGACCCGGGCCGCGTTGACGCTGTGCGAGAACCTGCCGGCGGAGAAGAAGGCTGAGTACGTCCAGCCCAAGGTCGGCCATTACGGCGTTTTCAACGGCAGCCGCTTCCGTCAGCACATCCAGCCGCGCGTCCGCGACTTCATCCGCGCGCGCCGGCAATGGGTGAAGGGCTGACCGCGCGCAGGGGGCGAAGCCCGCGCCGATGGGCGAGGTGATACGGCTCGACGATCCCGACATCGCCGTGCGGCTGAACCGTTCGGCGCGGGCGCGGCGCTTCACCCTATCATTGCGGCCCGGCGCCCCCGAAGCGCGCCTGACAGCCCCCGCCCACGCCCCCGAGCGCGAGGCCCGCGCCTTCCTCCTGCGCCACAGCGACTGGCTGCGCGACGCGATCGCACGGGCGCCCCGGGCGGTGGCGGTTGGCGACGGCGCGACGCTTCCGATCGGCGGGCGGATGACGCAGGTGCGGGTCGCGCCGGGTTTGCGGTCGTGCCGGCTGGAAGGCGACGCGCTGCTGGCGCCGGCGGTCGCCGGCCCTGCGGTGGCGGCCTTTCTGAAACTGCGCGCCCGCGACGCGATCGCGCCCGAGGCGCTGCGGGCGGCGGCGGCGCTGGGGCGGACGCCGCGCCGGATCGCCTTTCGCGACACGCGCTCGCGCTGGGGCTCGTGCTCGGCGCAGGGCGATCTGGCGTTCTCGTGGCGGCTGGCGATGGCCCCGCCCGAAGTTCAGGCCTATGTCGCGGTCCACGAGGCGGCGCATCTGGTCGAGATGAACCACGGTCCGGGTTTCTGGGCGCTGGTCGCCCGCCTCATGCCCGACTACCGCCTGCGCCGCGCCTGGCTGCGCCGCGAGGGCGCGGGGCTGCACCTCTACCGCTTCTGAGCGTTCCGCCGACGGTTTCGCCAGCGCGCCCGGGATTAACCGGGTTTTCAGACAATCCCCCGCAGAAACGCGTGAAGAAGGCGGCTCATCACGAGCTGGGCGGCGCATGCCGCCGATGTCGGAACTGACGGAGCGCGCGCCGGAGCAGCCGGCGAAGCAGGATCGACGGGGCGAGAACGCGCCGTCCGCGAGAGGGAGCTCGGCATGTCTTCGCTGCTGACCAATAACAGCGCGATGGTGGCTCTTCAGACGATGCGCGCCATCGGTCGCGACCTCGGCGACGTCCAGAACCAGATCTCGACCGGCAAGAGGATCGCCACGGCGCGCGACAACGCGGCGCTCTGGAGCATCGCGAGCGTGATGAAAAGCGACGTGACCGGCTTCAAGGCGATCAGCGAATCGCTCTCGCTCGGCGTGGCGACGCTGAACGTGGCGCGCGACGGCGCCGAGACGGTCGCGCGCGTGCTCGACACGCTCAAGGGGCGCGTGGTCGCCGCGCAGGAGGAAAACGTCGACCGAAACAAGGTCCAGGCCGACGTTGATCAGCTGATCGACCAGGTCCGCGTCGTGGTCGCGGGCACGCAGTTCAATGGGCTGAACGCGCTGAACGACTTCCGCGACGTCGACGTGCTTGCCTCGCTCAACCGAACGGCGGTGCCCGACGGGGCCGACACCCTCTCGCCCGACTGGGTCCGCTTCCAGACCCACGACCTCTCCACGAAGGACGGGACCGCCGGGACCGACCCGGTGACGACGACAATCGCCTACGTTCCGACAACCGCCGAGACCGGCTCGGTAGACGAGGCGGCGGCGACGGCGATCGAATTCGAGTTCGCCGCGCGCGAAGTGGCGACGGGCGACAGCTACGCGCTGACCCTGACGCCCGACGCCGGCGACCCCAAGACCTACATCTACGTCGCCGCCCCCGGCGACACGCTCAACACCGTGGTGCGCGGGCTGGCGCTTCAGATGTCGCTCGACGCGCCCGACGACACCGGCGGGACCGTGACGGTCGCGACCCCCGGCGACCCGACGACGACTGCGCCCAAGCTGAGCTTCGCGGGCGGCGTCGCCTACACCGCCCTCGTCGAGGTGAATTCCGGCGGCACGCCGACCGGGCGGCTGCGCGGGCTCGACAAGTTCGACGTGACGAGTGCGGTCGGCGCGGCGGCGGCGCTCGGCGCGATGGAGAGCTACATCGAAGCCGCCATCAGCGCCGCGGCCGAGTTCGGTTCGGCGCAGGGCGCGATGGACACGGCCGACAGGTTCGTCGGCCGGATGATCGACAGCCTCACCGAAGGCGTCGGCGCGCTGGTCGACGCCGACATGGAGAGCGCCTCGGCGCGCCTTCAGGCGCTGCAGGTGCAGCAGCAACTCGGCGTGCAGGCGCTCAACATCGCCAACCAGACGCCGCAGAACATCCTCGCGCTATTCCAGCAATAACCGGCGGATTTTCGAAGAATTGACCCTGTAACGCGGCGTTGACGCTTCCCGTGAAGAATTGCTCCCGACGGCCCAGCAGGACCCGAGGCGGCTTCAACCGCCACCGTTCAGAAGGACGCGTTCATCGTCGGGGGCCCGCCCCGGCAATCCGGAACAGGCGGCGTCGAACGCGCCCCTCAGACATGGAGACCAGCGATGTCGTCGCTTCTCACGAACAACAGCGCCATGGTTGCGCTGCAGACCCTCAAGACCATCAACAAGAACATGGGCGAGGTCCAGAACCAGA
>NZ_DAIQNN010000025.1:0-39615 GCF_036788415.1 Rubrimonas sp.
CAGATCCTCCAGCGCCGCCTGCGCCGCGAGCCGCCCCGACATCGCCGCCATCGGCACGCCCGCCCCCGGATGCACCGAGCCCCCCGCGAGATACAGCCCCGCGATCCGGCTCCGCGACGCCGGTCGCGCGAACGCCCCGAACGCCCCATGCGTCGCCCTGCCGAACAGCGCTCCGCCCGTCGCCGGAAACAGCGCCTCGAAGCCCTGCGGCGTCGTCAGAACCGTCGCCTCCGGCGTCAGCGCCACCTCCAGCCCGCAGGCCCGAAGAGTCTCGAAGCTCCTCGTCGCGCATGCCGCGATCTCCTCCTCGCTCATCGCCCTCAGGTCGCCGTCGGCGGGCGCGTTCACATGGATGTGCAGCCGCTCCCGCCCGATCGGGTCGTCGGGCGCGTCCTCGCCGCGATCCTGCGCGCAGATATAGACCGTCGGCGCTTCGGGTGTCGTGCGGCGGCGAAAGATCGCGTCGAATTCGCGCGCGTAGTCGCCAGCGTCGAAGAACACGCTGTGGCGGGTGAGCGGGAAGCCCGAGGTTTCGGCGTGGGCCGACCAGACCATGGCCGAGATCGAGCGGTCCTTCGGTTTCGCCGCCGGAGCGGCGCTGCGCGCAGCCTCGCCGAAACAGCCCGCCCCGAGCGCCGAGGCGTCGGCGTTCGACACCACCAGATCGGCGCGGACCATCTCGCCATCCGCCAGCCGCAGACCGGCGACGCGCCCGCCCTCCACGAGCACCTCCGACACATGCGCCCCGTAGCGGATGCGCGCGCCGCGCGCTTCGGCGAGGCGGGCCAGCGCCTCGGCGAGCCGCGCCATGCCGCCCTCGACCAGCCAGACCCCGACGAGCTCCACATGCGCGACGAGCATCAGCGTGGCGGGCGCGACGTAGGGCGAGGAGCCGCAATAGGTGGCGTAGCGCCCGAAAAGCTGGCGGAGCTTGGGGTCGCGGAATTCCTGCGCCAGCGCCTTCGCCATGCTCTGGAAGGGCGTGGTCTCGAACAGGGCGGGGATGTTGCGCCAGCCGACCCGGCGGATCAGCGAGAGGGTGTTGGGCTGTTGCGCCGCGATGAAGGGCTGCTCGAGCGTGTCGTAGATGCGCCGCGCGCGCGCCTTGAACGCCTCGAAGCGGCGGGCCTCTTCGGGGCCGGCGAATTCGGCGACGGCGGCGCGGGCGCGGTCGGGATCGGCGAAAAGGTCGAAGCGGGCGCCGTCGGTCCAGCCGTGGCGGGCGAGGCGGTCCACCGCGATCAGCTTCACATGCTCGTCGAGCGACGCGCCAGCCTCGGCGAAGAGCGCGTCGAAGATCCAGCGCATCGTGAAGACGGTGGGGCCCGCGTCGAGCAGCGCGTCGCCGGCGCGGACTTCGCGCATCTTGCCGCCCGGGCGCGGGGCGCGTTCGACCAGTTCGACCTCGACCCCGCGGGCCGCCAGCGCGATCGCCGCGCTCAGGCCCCCGACGCCCGCCCCGATCACCGCTGCGCGCGTTTTCCGCATCTGTGCGCTCCGATCGCTGTCCGCCCGAAGGCGACTCGGTTGACAGACGCAGCCGGTCTGTCCACTCTGGTTGACAGTAACAATGACAGGCGGTTTGGACAACGCCGGAAAAATGGAGGGGATGATGGCCACAGAGACCGGCAGCCGGGTCGAGGCCGCCCTCGACGCCGTTCTGCGCCGCGCGGAGACGCAACCCTCCCCTCCGACGCTCGCCGCCGCCATGCGCCACGCCGTCTTTCCGGGCGGCGGGCGGGTGCGCCCGCGGCTCCTGCTCGCCGTCGCCGGCGCCTGCGGCGATCCGCGGCCCGCGCTGTCGGACGCCGCCGCTGCGGCGATCGAACTGCTGCATTGCGCGTCGCTGGTGCATGACGACATGCCGTGTTTCGACGACGCGGCCACCCGGCGCGGCCGGCCTTCGGTGCACGCCGCTTTCGGCGCGCCGCTCGCGCTGCTGACGGGCGACGCGCTGATCGTCGCCGCCTTCGAGACGCTGGCGCGCGCAGCCCCCGCCGATCCGCAAACCGCCGCGGCGCTGTCGCTGATCGTGGCGCGCGCAGTCGGCGCGCCGGGGGGCATCGTCGCGGGGCAGGCCTGGGAGAGCGAGCCGCAGATCGACGTCGCCGCCTATCACCGCGCCAAGACCGGCGCGCTGTTCGTCGCGGCCTCCACGGGCGGCGCAGTGGCGGCGGGCCGCGATCCGGGGCCGTGGCGCGTGATCGGAGAGAAGCTCGGCGAAGCTTATCAGGTGGCCGACGATCTGGCCGACGCGCTGGGCTGCGAGGCCGATCTCGGCAAGCCCGCCGGGCAGGACGCCGCCCATGCGCGACCCAACGCGGTGCGGTCGCTCGGCGTCGGGGGGGCGGTGGCGCGGCTCGAAGGGCTGGTGCGCGAGGCGGTCGCCTCGATCCCGCCTTGCCCCGGCGCGGGCGCGCTGGCGGACCTCGTGATGTTGCAGGCGCGGCGCTTGGCGCCGAAAGACCTTGTCCGAAGCGTCGCTTGAGCCCGCCGCCCCGCGCCGGCCCCGCTCCGTGAGCTTGCGCGACCGCTGGCGCGCCTTCCGCAATTCCTGTCTCCTGAGCTCGCGCTTCCAGCGCTGGTCGGCGGGTTTTCCGCTCACCCGCCCGGTCGCGCTGTCGAGCGCGCGGGCGCTGTTCGACCTGACGGCGGGCTTCGTCTACACGCAGATCCTCTTCTCCTGCGTCAAGCTCGGCCTGTTCGAGGCGCTGCGCGACGGGCCCTTGTCGGAGGCCGAGATCGCCGCCCGTCTCGACTTGCCCGAAGACAGCGCGCGCCGCCTCGCCCGCGCCGCCGGAACCCTGCGGCTGACCGAGCGATTCTCGGACGGGCGCTGGGGCCTCGGCGATCTCGGCGCCGCGATGCTCGGCGCGCCGGGCGTCAAGGAGATGGTCGAGCACCACGCCGCCCTCTACGCCGACCTCGCCGACCCGGTGGCGCTGCTGCGCGAGCGGGGTGGGCGGATCGGCGAGTTCTGGGCATATTCCCGCAACGCCGCCGCCGGCGAGATGACGCCGGAGAAAGTCGCCGACTATTCCGCGCTGATGGCCGCCAGCCAGGCGACCTTCGTCGAGGACGTGATCGGGGCTCACCCCTTCGCGCGGCACCGCCGCCTGCTCGACATCGGCGGCGGCGAGGGGCAGTTCATTCGCGCCGTCGCCAGAGTCGCGCCGAAGCTCGAGCTCGGCGTGTTCGACCTGCCGGGCGTGGCGGAGCTCGCGCGCCGGCGCTTCGCCGAGGACGGGCTCGACAGTCGCGCCGAGGCGTTCGGCGGCGATTTCTTCGCCGATCCGTTCCCGCAGGGCGCCGACCTCGTGAGTCTGATTCGGGTCTGCTTCGACCACGACGACGCCCCGGCGCTGAAGCTGCTGACCCGCATCCGCGAAATCGTGCCGCCGGACGGCGCGCTGCTCGTCGCGGAGACGATGGCGGGCACGCCCGGCGCCGAGCCGGTAGGCGACGCGTATTTCGGCTTCTACCTGCTCGCGATGGGTTCGGGGCGCCCGAGAACGGCGGAGGAGTTGTCCGCGCTGCTCTCCAAGGCGGGTTTCAGCCGGATTCGCGAAGCGCGGACGACCCGCCCGATGCTGGTCCGCGTCCTTGTCGCGCGCCCATGACAGCCGGCGGCGAAACGGCGCGAGGTGTAAACGCAGCTTGACAACACGGGCTGACAATTTAGGATGACAGCAAGCAAAGAAGGCTGATCGCGGCCCCGCCAATCGGGGAGTTTGCCGACGACCTGCCGAGGAGACCTGGGATGGAGACCACCGCCGTCGTTATGGAGAGCCCGCAGCGCCTGACGCTTGCGCAGCTCGTCCTCGACGCCCCCGCCGCCGGCGACATCGTCGTCGACATCGCCTGGAGCGGCGTCAGCACGGGGACCGAGCGCCTGCTCTGGTCGGGCCGCATGCCCGACTTCCCCGGAATGGGCTATCCCCTTGTTCCCGGTTACGAATCCGTCGGTCAGGTGATCGAGGCCGACGCCGCCTCCGGCCGCCGGGTGGGCGAGACCGTGTTCGTCCCCGGCGCGCGCTGCTACGGCGAAGTGCGCGGGCTGTTCGGCGGCGCCGCCAAGCGCGTCGTGCTGCCGGGCGCGCGGGCGATTCCCATCGACGCGAGCCTCGCCGAGCAGGGCGCGCTGATCGCGCTCGCCGCCACCGCCCGCCACGCCATCGCGGACGGGCAGGGGTCCGGCCCCGACCTCATCGTGGGACATGGCGTTCTGGGCCGGCTGCTGGCGCGCATCGCGGTCGCCGCCGGCGACTCGCCCACTGTCTGGGAGACCAACCCCGCCCGCCAGTCCGGCGCCGAGGGCTATCGCGTGATCCATCCCGAAGACGATCCGCGGCGCGACTATCGCGCGATCTACGACGTGTCGGGCGACCCGAAACTGCTCGACGCGCTCATCGGGCGGCTCGCGCGCGGCGGCGAAGTGGTGCTCGCGGGCTTTTACGAGCAGCCGCTGAGTTTCGCCTTCCCGCCCGCCTTCATGAAGGAGGCG
This sequence comes from Rubrimonas sp., assembly GCF_036788415.1. NCBI lineage: Bacteria > Pseudomonadati > Pseudomonadota > Alphaproteobacteria > Rhodobacterales > Paracoccaceae > Rubrimonas > Rubrimonas sp. The sequence goes on from NZ_DAIQNN010000025.1 coordinate 4,505, forward strand.
CGCATCCGCGTCGCCGCCGAGTGGAAGCCCGCCGACCTCGCCGCCACCAAGGCGCTGATCGAGGAGGGGTTCCTCTCGCTCGACGGCCTGATCACCCATCGCCGCGCCGCGGCGGAGGCCGACGAGGCCTACCGCACCGCCTTCGGCGATCCCGCCTGCCTCAAGATGATCCTCGACTGGAGGGCCTGCGCATGACCCCCGCCGACGGAGCCCCGGTTCCGAACCTCGCCGACATGGTGGACGCGCTGCGCGCCGAAGCCGCTCAGGAGCCCGACGCGCCGGTCGCGTCGGAGCCCACCAAGAAGACGCAGATCATCGCGATCTACGGCAAGGGCGGGATCGGCAAGTCGTTCACCCTGTCGAACCTCAGCTACATGATGGCCCAGCAGGGCAAGCGCGTGCTGCTGATCGGCTGCGACCCGAAATCCGACACCACCTCGCTGCTGTTCGGCGGCAAGGCCTGCCCGACCATCATCGAGACGTCGACCAAGAAGAAGCTGGCGGGCGAGGAGCTGGAAGTCGGCGACGTCTGCTTCGTGCGCGACGGCGTCTATGCGATGGAGCTCGGCGGGCCCGAAGTCGGCCGCGGCTGCGGCGGGCGCGGCATCATCCACGGCTTCGAGACGCTGGAGAAGCTGGGCTTCCACGACTGGGACTTCGACTACGTGCTGCTCGACTTCCTGGGCGACGTGGTGTGCGGCGGCTTCGGCCTGCCGATCGCGCGCGACATGGCGCAGAAGGTGATCGTGGTCGGCTCGAACGACCTGCAATCGCTCTACGTGGCCAACAACGTCTGCTCGGCGGTCGAGTATTTCCGCAAGCTCGGCGGCAATGTCGGCGTCGCGGGCCTTGTGATCAACAAGGACGACGGCACGGGCGAGGCGGCGGCGTTTGCGGAGGCGGTGGGCATCCCGATCCTCTCCGCGATCCCCGCCGACGAGGATCTGCGCCGCAAATCCGCCAATTACGAGATCGTCGGACGCCCCGACACGCGCTGGGCCTCGGTGTTCGAGGAACTCGCCCGCAACGTCGCCGAAGCGCCGCCCGTCCGGCCGAAGCCGCTCACTCAGGACGGCCTGCTCGGCCTGTTCGACGGCAAGGACACGGGCGCGAGCGTCACGCTCGTCCCCGCCACCCAGGCCGACATGCGCGGCGCCTCCTACGCGCCGAAGCCCTCCCTTGAAGTCGTTTACGACGAAGTCTGATCCGATGACCGACGACCGCCATATCCCCGACGCAGCGCAAGGCGAGATCGTCTATGACGACGCCGCCTCGGCGCAGGTGATCGCGGCGGAAGGCGCGGACGCGCCAGCGCCCGCGCTCTCGGACGGCGCGGGCTGTCACGCCGGCGCCGATGCGATGCGCGCCGCCGCCCAGGCCGCCGGCAAGTCGGAGACGCTCGACCGCTACGCCGCCGACTATCCGCAGGGTCCGCACGACAAGCCGCAATCCATGTGCCCGGCCTTCGGGTCCCTGCGCGTCGGACTGCGGATGCGCCGCACCGCCAGCGTGCTGTGCGGCTCGGCCTGCTGCGTCTACGGGCTGACCTTCACCTCGCATTTCTACGGCGCGAAGCGGACCGTGGGCTATGTGCCGTTCAACTCCGAGACGCTGGTCACCGGCAAGCTGTTCGAGGACGTGCGCGAGGCGGTGTTCCAGCTCGCCGACCCCGACCTCTACGACGCGATGGTGGTGACCAACCTCTGCGTGCCGACCGCCTCGGGCGTGCCGCTGCAGCTGCTGCCCAAAGAGATCAACGGCGTGCGCATCGTCGGCATCGACGTGCCGGGCTTCGGCGTGCCGACTCACGCCGAGGCCAAGGACGTGCTGGCCGGCGCGATGCTGAAATTCGCCCGCACCGAGGCCGAGGCCGGGCCCGTCGCCGCGCCCCGCGTGCGCGCCGAGCGCCCGACCGTCACGCTGCTCGGCGAGATGTTCCCCGCCGACCCCGTCGGCATCGGCATGATGCTGGAGCCGCTCGGCCTCGCCGCCGGTCCGGTCGTGCCCACCCGCGAATGGCGCGAGCTCTACGCCGCGCTCGACTGCGCTGCGGTCGCCGCGATCCACCCGTTCTACACGGCCTCGATCCGCGAGTTTCAGACGGCGGGCCGCCCGGTGATCGGCTCCGCGCCCGTGGGCGTCGACGGAACCGCCGCCTGGCTCGACGCGGTCGGCGCGGCCTGCGGCGTGGCGCAAGCGCAGACCGACGCCGCCAAGAACCGCTTCCTGCCCGCCATCGCCGGCGCGCTCGCCGCCAAGCCCGTGCAGGGCCGCATAACGGTCTCGGGCTACGAAGGCTCGGAGCTTCTCGTCGCGCGTCTGCTGATCGAGAGCGGCGCCGAGGTTCCTTACGTCGGCTCGGCCTGCCCGCGCACGAAATGGTCCGACCCCGACCGCGAATGGCTCGAGGCGCGCGGCGTGCGCGTGCAGTTCCGCGCATCGCTGGAGCAGGACATCGCGGCGGTCGAGGAATTCGGCCCCGATCTCGCCATCGGCACGACCCCGGTCGTCCAGCACGCCAAGCAGAAGGCGATCCCCGCCCTCTACTTCACCAACCTCATCTCCGCCCGCCCGCTGATGGGCCCGGCGGGGGCGGGCAGCCTCGCGCAGGTGGTCAACGCCGCGCTCGGCAACAAGGCGCGCTTCGACCGGATGCGCGACTTCTTCGAGGGCGTCGGGACCGGCCACGCCGCCGGCGTCTGGGAAGACACGCCGCAGGACCGCCCGACGTTCCGCCATGTCTACGCCAAGAAAGTCGCGAAGGCGCGCGCAGCCGAGGAGGCGGTCGGATCATGACCCTCATCCTCGACCATGATCGCGCGGGCGGCTACTGGGGCTCGGTCTACGTCTTCACCGCGGTGAAGGGCCTGCAGGTCATCATCGACGGCCCGGTGGGCTGCGAGAACCTGCCCGTCACCTCCGTCCTGCACTACACCGACGCGCTGCCCCCGCACGAGCTGCCCATCGTCACCACGGGCCTCGGCGAGGAGGAGCTCGGCCAGACCGGCACCGAAGGCGCGATGAAGCGCGCCTGGAAGACGCTCGACCCCCAGCTTCCGGCGGTGGTCGTCACGGGTTCGATCGCCGAGATGATCGGCGGCGGCGTGACGCCCGAAGGCACCAACGTCAAGCGCTTCCTGCCGCGCACCATCGACGAGGACCAGTGGGAGAGCGCCAACCGCGCGCTGCTCTGGCTGTGGACCGAATTCGGCCTGAAGAAGATCCCGCCCGCGAAGGCGCGGAAAGAGGGCGCGAAGCCGAAGGTCAACATCATCGGCCCGAGCTACGGCATGTTCAACATGCCGTCGGACCTCGCCGAGATCCGCCGCCTGATCGAGGGCATCGGCGCCGAGGTGAACATGGTGTTCCCGCTCGGCAGCCACCTCGCCGACGTGCCGAAGCTGGTCAATGCCGAGGTCAACGTCTGCATGTACCGCGAATTCGGCCGCCTGCTGTGCGAGGCGCTGGAGCGGCCCTATCTGCAGGCCCCCATCGGGCTCGACAGCACGACGAAGTTCCTGCGCACCCTCGGCGAGATGCTCGGCCTCGACCCAGAGCCCTTCATCGAGCGCGAAAAGCACACCACCATCAAGCCGTTGTGGGATCTGTGGCGGTCGGTGACGCAGGATTTCTTCGGCACCGCCTCCTTCGGCGTCGTCGCCAACGAGACGTATGCGCGCGGTCTGCGCCACTTCCTCGAAGAGGATATGGGCCTGCCCTGCAGCTTCGCCGTCGCGCGTTGCGCCGGCAAGAAGACCGACAACGCCGCGATCCGCGACATGATCAAGGCGCAGCCGCCGCTGGTGTTGTTCGGTTCCTACAACGAACGGATGTATCTGGCGGAAGCCGGCGGCCGCGCGGCCTATATCCCCGCGAGCTTCCCCGGCGCGATCATCCGCCGACATACGGGCACGCCCTTCATGGGCTATTCCGGCGCCACCTATCTGATCCAGGAAGTGTGCAACGCGCTGTTCGACGCGCTGTTCCACATCCTGCCGCTCGGAACCGATCTCGACCGCGTCGAGGCGACGCCCGCGCGGCTCCATCGCGAGCTGCCCTGGGACCCGGAGGCGAAAGCCGCCCTCGACCGCATCGTCGAAAGCCATCCCGTCCTCACCCGCATCTCCGCCGCCAAGCGTCTGCGCGACGCGGCGGAGGCGCGCGCCCGCGCGCAGGGCGAGGACAGGGTCACCGCGGCGCGCGTCGCCGCACTCGAGACGGAGGGGTCGCGATGACGACCTCCGCAACCAGCAAGGGAGCCGACCATGGCTGACATCGCACGACCGGACTATGCCGAGCTGCGCCAGCGCGACCGGCTTGAATTCCGCCTGATCCTTTGGGGCGTCTTCGCGCTGCTGCTCGTCGTGGCGCTGTTCGGACGCCTGCTGCCTCAAAGTCTGCGCCCGCTGCGCTGCACCGGCAAGTCCGTGTTCGGCGAGGCCTGGGAAGCAGCAAACACCATCGTGCCGTTCGCGTTCATGCGCTGAGCGGCCCCGTTCTTCGCGTCTGGCGGCTTCGTCGCCGGAAGCGATTTCCCGCATGCGCCGTCGGCGCGTGCGGGGCCCGGCCGCGCGGGTGATGCGCGGCGACGGCCCTAGCGGCCAATCTGTCGGAGGCTGAATCAATGGCTGAAGAAAGTGTTTCCATGTCGGGCCTGACCGACGCGGAAGCGAAAGAACTTCATGAGATCTACCTGAAGGGCTTTACGCTTTTCACTGGCGTCGCCGTCGTCGCGCACTTCCTGGTGTGGCTGTGGCGCCCGTGGATCCCCGGTGACGAGGGCTACGCCGCTCTCGCCAACGTTCTGACCATGATCTCGTGAGGGTTGGACAATGGACATGATGGACAAGTTCTACAAGATCTGGCTGGTTTTCGATCCGCGCCGGGTTTTCGTCGCGCAGGGCATCTTCCTGTTCGGCCTCGCCGTGCTCATCCACCTCGTGCTGCTGAGCACCTCGCGCTTCAACTGGCTGGAAGGCAACCCTGTCGCGTCGCTCGATCCGGCGACCGTGACGGCTCTGACCTCGATGATCGGCTGATCCGTTCCGACAAACGCGGCGGGCGGAACCCTTCCGCCCGCTGCGATCCACGCCGGCAAGCGGCCATCTCGCCACGGCCACGGACGACCGATCGGAGGATGATTCACTATGGCGATGCTCAGTTTTGAGAGAAAATATCGCGTCAAGGGCGGGACGTTGATCGGTGGCGACCTTTTCGACTTCTGGGTCGGGCCGTTCTACGTCGGCTTCTTCGGTGCGGTGACGATCTTCTTTTCAGTGCTGGGAACGGCGCTGATTTTCTGGGGCGCGGCCCTTGGTGACACGTGGAATCCGTGGATCATCAGCATCGAGCCCCCTGACGTCTCCTACGGGCTCGGCCTCGCGCCGATGGCCGACGGGGGTCTCTGGCAGGTCATCACGATCTGCGCGCACGGCGCCTTCATCGGCTGGGCGCTGCGCGAAGTCGAAATCTGCCGCAAGCTCGGCATGGGCTATCACGTGCCGATCGCCTTCGGCGTCGCGATCTTCGCTTATACGACGCTGGTGGTGTTCCGCCCTCTGCTGCTGGGCGCGTGGGGCTACGGCTTCCCCTACGGCATCTTCAGCCATCTCGACTGGGTTTCGACGGTGGGCTACGCCTACGGCAATTTCCACTACAACCCCGTCCACATGATCGCGATCACGTTCTTCTTCACGACCGCTTTGGCGCTCGCGCTCCATGGCGGCCTGATCCTTTCGGCGGTCAACCCGCAGAAGGGAACTGAAGTCAAATCGCCGGAGCATGAGGACACCTTCTTCCGCGACTTCATCGGTTATTCGATCGGGTCGCTGGGCATCCATCGCCTCGGCCTGCTGCTGGCGCTGAATGCGGGGTTCTGGAGCGCGGTCTGCATCGTGATCTCGGGCCCGGTGGTCACCGGAAGCTGGATCGAGTGGTGGGAGTTCTGGCGCGAGCTGCAGATCTGGCCCGCCAACTGGGAAGCCTATCGGTAAGGGGCCAGGGACATGTCTGAACTCAGAGACTATCAGAACATCTTCACCGCGGTGCAGCCGCGGGGGCCCTTCGAAGTCGGCGCCCCCACGGACCACCCCGAGAACCGGCTGGGCACGCCCTTCTTCAGCTACTGGGTCGGGCTGTTCGGCAACGCGCAGATCGGGCCGATCTATCTGGGCTGGTGGGGCGTGATCTCGCTCATCACGGGCACGCTGTCGATCAACCTGATCGGCATCCACTACCTGAACGAAGTCAGCTGGAACATTCCCGAGTTCTTCCGGCAGTTCTTCTGGCTGTCGCTCGACCCGCCAGACGAAAGCTACGGGCTGAGCCTGCTGGTGCCGTGGAACGAAGGCGGCATGTATCTTCTGTCGAGCTTCCTGCTGCTGGTGTCGGTGCTGACCTGGTGGGTGCGGACCTATCTGCGCGCCGTCAACCTCGGCATGGGCACGCATGTGGCCTGGGGCTTCGCCGCGGCGATCTTCCTGTTCCTCAGCCTCGGCCTGTTCCGGCCGCTGCTGGTCGGCCATTGGGGCGAGAACGTGCCCTACGGCATCTTCACGCACCTCGACTGGACCAACAACTTCTCGCTCATCTACGGGAACTTCTTCTACAACCCGTTCCACGCGCTCTCGATCGCCTTCCTGTACGGCTCGGCTCTGCTGTTCGCCATGCATGGCGCGACGATCCTCGCGGTTGGCCGGGTCGGCGGCGAGCGCGAGCTCGAGCAGATCGTCGACCGCGGCACGGCGTCCGAACGCGCGGCGCTGTTCTGGAGGTGGACCATGGGCTTCAACGCCTCGATGGAGTCGATCCATCGCTGGGGTTGGTGGTTCGCGGTGCTGACGACGATCACCGGCGGCATCGGCATCCTGCTCACCGGCACGGTCGTCGACGACTGGTACGGCTGGGCGGTGCTGCACGGCTTCGCGCCGGAAGAGCCGCGCTTCTACCCCGCGCAGCCGTAAGGCGAGGGGTCGGGTTTCCGGCCGGCGCAGCGCCGGCCGGATGCGAAAAAGGCGACGCGGGACACCGCGTCGCCTTTTTGCTTGTCCGCGGATCAGCCCTGATCTTCTGTGGCGGCGATCACGCCTTCGATGAGCGCCTTCGCCTCGGGCGAGTCCCATTCCGCCTCGCCGACGAAGCGGGCGATCTCTCGGCCTTGGCGGTCCAGGATCAGCGTCGTCGGCTGGCCGAGCAGCGCCACTTCGCGCGCCAGCGCCATCCGCGCGTCGTGTAGCACTTCGAGGTTCTCGATGCCATTCTGCGCGAACCAGCGGGTCGGCTTGCCGATGTCGCCGCGGTCGGTCGAGATCGCCAGCACTTCGAATTCCGGCCCCTCCAGCGCGCCGGCCAGCCTATCGATCGAAGGCATTTCCTTGAGGCAGGGGGGGCACCAAGTGGCCCAGAAATTCACGAGCACGACTTTGCCGGCGTAGTCGGCGAACCGCAGCTCGTCCCCGTCCACGTTGCTGAAGGCGGTCTCGGCCCGGGGGCGCGGCTCGGGATGGACAGTCAGGCGCGCCATCTCGCCGCCCTGTCCGAACTGCGCGCCGAGGCTCTGAGCCGCGGCGGGGGTGGCGCCGGAAAGGGCGGCGACGTATAGGCTTGCGCCCATGGCGAGAGTGGCGGTCGCGAGGCGGCGCATGCGGGCTCTCCATTGCTCCGAGCGGATGGTCATGGCGGAACATAGCGGCGGAAACGGGCGAGGCGAAGGCGCGAACGCGATGTGGGGCGGGCGCTTCGCTCAAGCGCCCGACGCGGTGATGACGGCGATCAACGCCTCCATCGGCTTCGACCGCCGGCTCGCGCGCGAGGACATCGCCGGCAGCCGCGCCCATTCTGCGATGCTGGCCGCGCAGGGCATCGTCTCGGCGGAGGACGCAGCGGCCATCGACGCGGGCCTCGCGCAGGTGCTGGCGGAGATCGAGGCGGGCGCGTTCGCCTTCTCCGAGGCGCTCGAAGACATCCACATGAATGTCGAGGCGCGGCTCGCCGAGCTGATCGGCGCGCCGGCGGGGCGGCTGCACACCGCGCGCTCGCGCAACGACCAGGTGGCGCTCGATTTCCGCATGTGGGTGCGCGCGCGCTGCGACGAGGCGGCGGATGCGCTGACCCGCGTGATCGGCGCGCTGCTCGATCAGGCCGAAGCCGGGGCCGACATGGTCATGCCCGGCTTCACCCATCTTCAGGTCGCCCAGCCGGTGACTTGGGGCCACCACATGCTCGCTTATGTCGAGATGTTCGCCCGCGACCGCGCCCGCTTCCGCGACGCCCGCGCTCGGATGAACGAATGCCCGCTGGGAGCGGCGGCGCTGGCCGGCACCTCCTTTCCCATCGATAGGGAGGCGACTGCGCGCGCGCTCGGCTTCGACCGCCCGACCGCCAATTCGCTCGACAGCGTGTCGGACCGCGACTTCGCGATGGAGTTCCTGTCGGTCGCGGCGATCTGCGCGGTGCATCTGTCGCGGCTGGCGGAGGAGCTGGTGATCTGGTCGAGCGCGCAATTCCGCTTCGCGCGCCTGTCGGACAAGTTCACAACCGGCTCCTCGATCATGCCGCAAAAGCGCAATCCGGACGCGGCGGAGCTGGTCAGGGCCAAGACGGGCCGCATCTTCGGCGCGCAGGTCGCGCTGAACACGGTGATGAAGGGCCTGCCGCTGACCTATTCGAAGGACATGCAAGAGGACAAGGAGCCGGTCTTCGACGCCGCCGACGCGCTCGGGCTCGCGCTCTCGGCCGCCGAGGGGATGCTGCGCGACCTCGCGCCGGAGCCCGCGCGGTTGCGCGCCGCGGCGGCTCAGGGCTTCTCGACGGCGACCGATCTGGCCGACTGGTGCGTGCGGCGGCTCGGCATGCCGTTCCGCCGCGCCCATCATGTCACCGGCGCGCTGGTCGCGCGGGCCGAGACGCTCGGCGTCGATCTGCCGGAGCTGCCGCTCGCCGAGATGCAGGCGGTCGAGCCGGGGATCACGGCGGAGGTGTTCGAGGTGCTGGGGGTCGAGAATTCGGTGGCGAGCCGCACGAGCTTCGGCGGAACGGCCCCGGCGCAAGTCCGCGCCCAGATCGCGCGCTGGCGGGAGACGGAGGCGTGAGGGCGGCGCTGGCGATCCTCGCCGCGCTGGCGCTGCTGGGCTGCGGCGTCAAGGGCGATCCCGTCCCACCCTCGCAGGTTGAGACCGAGGCGCAGTGAGTCCAGCGCCGCCGAGCGTCGTTCCCAGCCAACCGCCGCGTATGCACCCGAACGGAGGAGCCCCAGATGCGCCCGCTGACCCCCGCCGCGATCCGCCCGCCCTTCGCCCGCTACAGCCATGGCGTCGAAGTCCCGCCCGGCGCGCGCCTCGTGGCGGTGTCGGGGCAACTCGGCGTCGGCCCCGACGACGTCGCGCCCGAGGGCGCGGAGGCGCAGGCGCGGCTCTGCTTCGCCAACATCGCGGCGATCCTCGCCGAAGCCGGGATGGGATTGGGGGACGTGATCCGGCTCAACGCCTATGTCACGGGCCGCGAGCATCTGGCCGGCTATATGCGCGCGCGCGACGCCGTGGTGGGCGACCCGCCGCCGGCCTCGACGCTGATGATCGTCTCGGGCTTTGCGCGCCCGGAATTCGTCGTGGAAGTCGAGGCGCTGGCGGCGAAAGTCGACTGACCTTCGCCGCCCCGCACAGGGTCAGGCCGCGTATTTGCGGATCTCGCCCGACTTCAGGCGCGAGAGATAGCTGTCGAGTTCGCGCTTCACGACCGGCATCAGGAAGTAGAGGCCGATGATGTTGACCACGGCCATCGCGAAGATCGCCGCATCCGAGAAGTCGATCACCGGGCCGAGATCCATCGCGGCCCCGATCACCACGAAGACGCAGAACAGCAGCTTGAAGCTGAGGTCGGCGATCTTGGTCTCGCCGAACAGATAGGTCCACGCCTTCAGCCCGTAATAGCTCCAAGAGATCATCGTCGAGAAGGCGAACAGCACCACCGCGATGGCGAGAACATAGGGAAACCAGCTGACCGCCGAGCCGAAGGCCGCCGAGGTGAGCGCCACGCCGGACACGCCGCCGACGGTGTCGATCCGACCGAGATCGGCGTTCCACTGGTAGAGGCCGGTCGTCGGATCGACCAGCAGCATTCCCGTGATGACGATGACGAGCGCCGTCATGGTGCAGATCACGACGGTGTCGATAAACGGCTCGAGCAGCGACACGAAGCCCTCGGTGATCGGCTCCTTGGTCCGCACCGCCGAATGGGCGATGGCCGCCGAGCCGACGCCCGCCTCGTTGGAGAAGGCCGCGCGCCGGAAACCCTGGATCAGCGCGCCGACGAGCCCGCCCGCAACCCCCAGACCGGTGAAGGCCCCGGCGAAAATCTGCCCGAAGGCCCAGCCGATCTTGTCGTAGTTGATCGCGATGATGATCAGCGCCGCCCCGACATAGACGATCGCCATGAAGGGCACGATCCGCTCGGTGACCTGCGCGATCGACTTGATGCCGCCGACGATCACGGCGAACACGATCCCCGCCAGCACGATCCCGGTGATCCAGCCCGCGCCGCTCAGGAAGCTGTTCTCGCCGCCGGTGATGTTGACGAGCTGCGCATGCGCCTGGTTGGCCTGAAACATGTTGCCCCCGCCCCAAGAGCCGAGGATGCAGAAGATCGCGAACAACACCGCCAGAACCTTGCCCAGCATCGCCCGGTTCTGCTCTCCGAGCCCTTTCGAGAGGTAATACATCGGCCCGCCGGAGACCGTGCCGTCGGGATATTCGTTGCGATACTTCACGCCAAGGGTGCATTCGGTGAACTTCGACGCCATGCCCATCAGCCCGGCGAGGATCATCCAGAATGTCGCGCCGGGCCCGCCGATGCTGACCGCCACGGCCACGCCCGCGATGTTGCCGAGACCGACCGTCCCCGAAAGCGCCGTCGCCAGCGCCTGGAAATGGCTGACTTCCCCGGCGTCCTTGGGGTTGGAGTAATCGCCGCGCACGAGCGCGATGGCGTGGCCGAAGGCGCGGATCTGGATGAGGCCGAAATAGATTGTGAAGACCGTGGCGCCGACCACCAGCCAGCCGACGATCCAGGGAAAGGTCGTGCCGGGAAACGGCGCGAAGATGAAGCTGACGAAGGGGCCGGTGAAGGCGGCAACGGTCTCGTTGACGATCTGGTCGACGGTCTGCGCCGCCGCCAGCGCGGGGACGAGCAGGAAAGCCGCCAGAGCGGCGAGGGGCGTTGGAACTCGGATCATGCCTTTGATCTCCGGCGCGGCTTCAGGGGACGATGACGGTCGGGATGGGCGCGGCCTGGGCGAGCCCGATGGACGCGCTGCCGAAGACGCGCGTCCCGATCCCGGTCCCGCCGCTGCGGCCGACGAAGATCATCGCCGCGCCCTGCTCCTTCGCCACGCCGAGGATCTGTTCGACGACCGAGCCGTAGAGGATCTCGCCCTCCGCCTCGACGCCCGCCGCCCGCAGATCGGCGAGCGCCGGGGCCATCACCGCCGTCTCGGCGCGCGCCATCTCCATTTTGCGGCGCTTGTGCCGCTCCTCGAGTTCCTGCGGGGTGAGGAACTTGTAGGGCGACCATTCGAGAACATGGACGAGGTGGAGCCGCGCCCCCTCGCAGCGCGCCCGCTCCGCCGCGAAGTCGACGACATCGCGGTCGTCGCCCTCATAGGCGACGACGAAACATGTTTTCGCCACTGGCCTCTCCTGTCGGTTTCGCAGTCCTTGAGCGGCTGCCTGAGGCCAGTATGAAGGAATTGTTAAAGCTGTCTACACTTCAGGGGCGAGCCGCCGGCGCTGTGTCGCGCTCCAGCCGAGCAGTCCGAGCGTGACCACGGCGCCTCCGACGTTCAGCGCAAGCGCCTCCGGCCACAGCGCCGCCGCGCCTGCGATCAACGCAAGCGCGCGCAAGGGAAGGGGGAGTCGCGTCTCCATCCAGCCCTGCATGCCCGCCGCCAGCCCGTAGAGCCCGACCAGCCCGAAGCCGAAGGCGAGCAGAACCGCCGCCGGGTCGCCCGAAAGGATCGGCCCGTAGGCGAACATCAGCGGCACGATGTAGAGGCCCTTCGCGAGCTTCCAGCTTGCGAAGCCCGTGCCCATCGGCGGCGCCTTGGCGATGGCGGCGGCGGTGAAGGCGGCAAGGCAGACGGGGGGCGTCACGTTGCTGTCCTGGCTGAGCCAGAAGATGATCATGTGCGCGGCGAGCAGCGCCGCCAGCGCGGCCTCCGGCGGCACGGCGAGCCCGCGCAGCGGCCCCAGCACTTCGAGCGGCAGCGCGCCGACCAGCGCGCGCGCCTCTGCGAGCGGGATCGCGCCGGCTGCGACCTGCATCGCGGCCTCCGGATCGGCCAGCATCAGGATCGGCGCGGCCTGGGCGGGCAGGGCGCCCGCGGCGAGCATGCCGACGATCTGCGCGTCCTGGATCATCCCCGACAGCGCCGGCGCGGACAGCGTCGCGAGCACGATGTAGGCCGCCGTCACCGGCAGCCCCATACCCAGCACGAGCGAGGCCAGCGCGATCAGCGCGATGGCGATCAGCAGGTTGCCGCCCGCCCAGGCCGAGATCATCAGCGAGAACGTGTTGCCGACGCCTGCGGTGGCGATGACGTTGACCACGATCCCCACGGCGCAGAGCAGGATCGCCGTCGCCACCATGTTGCGCGCGCCGAGCTCAAGCGCCTCGACGCTCGCCCGCAGGCCCATCGGATGCGCGCCGAGCCAACTCGACGCGATAACGGCGCCGATGCCGAAGACGGCGGCGTAGCTCGGCGAGTAGCCCCCCAGCAGCATGCCGATCACCACGCCGATCGGGATGAAGAAGGGCGCGCCGCCGATCCGCAGCGCCGCGCGCAGAGTGACCTCGCCCCCCGGCATCGCGCCGAGGCCGAGCCGGCGCGCCTCGATCCGCACGAAGAAGGCGACCGAGGCGAAATAGAGGATGGCTGGCAGCGCCGCGACGGCCACGATCGTCTCGTAGGGGATCTGAGTGTAGCTCGCCATCACGAAGGCGCCGGCGCCCATGATCGGCGGCATGAGCTGGCCGCCCGTCGAGGCCGCGGCTTCCACGCCAGCGGCGAATTTCGGCGCGAAGCCGGCCTTCTTCATCAGCGGGATGGTGATGACCCCGGTGGACGCCGTGTTGGCGACCGCCGAGCCCGAGATGGTGCCCGTCAGGCCCGAGGCGAGGACGGCCACGAGCCCGGGCCCGCCGATCATCCGCCCCGCCGCCGCCTGCGCCAGCGCGATCACGAAGCCGCCCGCGCCCGAGCGCAGCAGGAACGCCCCGAAGATGATGAACGGGAACACCGTGGTCGAGGAGATCGAGGCGATGGTCCCGAACATCGCGTCGTCGCCATAGACCGTGCGGAACATCACGGTCTCGAGGCTGAGGCCGGGGAAGGCGAAGACGCCGCCGATCAGCGACCCCCACCACGCGACATAGCCCAGCGCCAGCATGATCAGGATCGGGATGATCGGCCCCGCGGCGCGGCGCGCGAACTCCAGCGCGCCGAGCACGACCGTGAAGGCCGCGGCCCAGTCGAGCGGCGCGAGCCGCACGCCGCGGTCGTAGATCGCGTCCTCGCCGAGCGCCAGATGCGCCGCCGCCGCCGCGACCAGCGCGCCGAAGATCAGGTCGCGCCAGCGCGCGAGCGTCCCTTCAGGCCCGCGCGCCGCCGGCAGGATCAGCGCCGCGAGCAGCGCGAATCCTCCGAAATGCAGCGCGTTGCGCTCGATCTCGCTCAGAAACGGGCGCAACGCCGCCGCCAGGTGGACGAGGGCGAGCCCGACCCCGAGCGCGAAGGCGGCCTTCGCCCAGAGGCCGGACAGCGCGCGGCGGTCCGGCCCTCCGGCCTCCTCCTCGACCGCCGGGTCGCTCACTCGGCGATCAGGCGCGCGGGGATGTCGATCCCTGCCTCGCGATAGAAGCGCAGCGCGCCCGGGTGCAGCGGCGCCGGCACGCCGGCGAGCGCGGTCTCGAGCGACATCTCCTGCGTCGCGGGGTGGATCGCCTGCAGGAAGCCGAGATTCTCGTAGACCGTCTTGGTGAACAGATAGACATGCTCCTCCGGCACGTCGGCGTTCACCGCGAGGAAGTTCGGCTGCGCGATGGTGGTCACGTCGTAGGTCTGGCCCGGATAGGTCCCCGCCGGAATGGGGTAGGGCGTCCAGAGGTTGAAGCCGCCATCGGCCTGCGCCGCCTGCTCGGGCGTGAAGGTCAGGAGCTTCACTCCGTCGCCCGCGCTCGCGAAAAGCTGGGTCAGCGCGCCGACCGGCACGCCGGCGGGGGTTGAGATGCCGGCGATCTGGCCGTTCTGGAGCGCCTGCGCCGAGGGCCCGTAGCCGCCGAACATCAGGCTGAAATCGGTCTCGACGTCCAGACCCATATTGCCGAGGATCACCGAGTTCGAGCCCAGCGTGCCCGAGTTCTTCGCGCCGAGGCCGACGCCGTCGCCTTTCAGCGCGATGAAGTCGTCCATCGTGCCCGTCGGCGCCTTGGACGAAGCCATGACGAAATGCTCGACATTGGGCCAGAGCGCGGCGACCGACCTGACGTTGGCCTGCGGCCCGTCGGCGGCGACGGGGCCTTCGCCCTTCACAGCGTAATAGCCGTAGAGGCCCTGAAGGATCGAGAACTGCGCCTCGCCCTCGCGCATCAGCCGGACGTTCTCGCCCGACCCCGCCGAAGAGATCGCCGACATCCCGATCTTGGCCGTCGGTTCGAGCTTGACCTTGGTCAGCGTCGCGAGCGCCACGCCGACCGGGTAGTATGTGCCGCCGGTCGAGGCGGTCGCGAGGATGTAGGATCCGCCCTCCTGCGCGCGCGCGTGCGTCGTCGCGAAGCCGGAGGCGGCGACTGCGGCGGCGGCGGCGAGGCCGAGGGCTGCCCTGCGGGTGAAGGTCATTGCGTTTCTCCCTGTTCGGCGGCGCGGGCTGCGCCGCGATTGCTTCGGACCCTAGGGGAGCGGCGCGGTATAGGGAAGGGGCGGCCCGGCCTCCGGCGCGCTGGACAGCGCCGCCGCAAAGGGCGAGACATGGCCTCGCGGATGACCGGTCCGGGCAATGGGAGAGGCGCGATGGCCGACACGATCAAGATCGAACTTGAACTCGGCGACGCCGAGCTCGAATACGAGGGGCCGGCGGAGTTCGCCCGCACCGACCTGCTGCCGCTGGTGCGCGGGCTGATGGAGGCGATGTCGGACGCGCAGCTCAAGGACATGTTCGGCGACGACTGGGACGAGGAGTTCGACGGTTTCGACGCCGAAGACGGCGAGGACGACGCCGAAGAGCCGAACGAAGCGCCGCGCGCGTGAGCTCTTTCGCCGTGAAACTCAAGAAAAAAGGCGGCCGAGCGGCCGCCTTGCAGTTTCGCGCCTTGTACCGGCGCGTGTCCCGACGAAGTCAGATCACTTGATCTTACCTTCCTTGTACTCGACATGCTTGCGCACGACCGGATCGTACTTCTTGACGAGCATCTTGTCGGTCATGGTGCGGGAATTCTTCTTGGTCACATAGAAGTGACCGGTGCCGGCGGTCGAGTTGAGCCGGATCTTGATGGTGGTCGGCTTGGCCATTTCGCTCTCCCCGGAGGCGCCAGCCTCCGATCATGGCGCAGCCCTCGGGCGCGCCGCATATCTCGTGGATCGCCCTTCTACGCGCTCCGCCGGCCCTGTCAAGCGCCGCGCGCCGATCCGCCGCGCCGCGCCCGCCACAGCGCGAGCCCCAGATAGGCCGCCGCCATCGCGCCGAGCGAGATCGACAGGCCATGCGGCTCGACGGCGTCCATGGCGGCGCCGACCATCAACGGCCCGGCCAGCGCGCCGATCCCGTAGGCGCTGACGACCGCCGCCGTCGCCGAGACCAGTCGCGCCCCCTTGTAGCGCGCGCCGAGTTCGATCAACGCCACGGTGTAGAGCCCCGCCGCCAGCCCGCCCCAGATGAACAGGCTCGCCCAGAGGGGCCAGACCGTCCCCGCCAGCGCCGGCAGCGCCGCCGCCATCGCCAGCGTGACCGCAGCGCAGAAGATCAGCAGCGCGCGCCGGTTCCACCTGTCGGCAAGCGCGCCGAGCGGGATCTGGAAAACGACATTGCCCAGGATCAGCACCGAGACGAGGAAGGTCGCTGCGTCGCGCTCCATGCCCGTCTTGACGCCCCAGACCGGCAGCAGCGCCATGGCTCCGAACTCCACCGCGCCGAACAGCACCACCGCGAACAGCACGGTGGGGTCGGTGCGCAGGAAGCTGAGCGGCGCGATGTCGGACACGTCGTCGGGCTCGGCGTTCGGCGCGTCGGCCCAAGCCGTCAGCAGCGGAACGATGCAGACGAGCCCGAGCGCCGAACAGGCGACGAAAGGCGTCCAGCCCTCGAAGCCGACCCCGGTCAGGATCAGCGGCCCCGACGCGAAACCGAGCGACAGCACAGTCGCATAAAGCCCGACGACCCGCCCCCGCGAACTCTCGTCCGCATCGGCGACGATCCAGTTCTCCGAGCCCAGAAACAGCATGGTCGCCGCCGCCCCCTGCACGTAGCGCAGGACGAGCCACGCCGCGTAGGTCTCGAACAGCGGAAACAGCAGCAGCGTCGCGGAGGAGAGCAGCGCGCCGGCGGTCAGGAAGCCCGGCAATCCCAGCAGCCGGATCAGCCGCGGCATCAGCGGCCCCAGCGTCAGCGCCGCCACCGCCACCATCGCGCCGTTCAGCCCGATCATCGCCGAGGACCAGCCGGCCTGTTCGAGCTTCAACGCGAACAGCGGATGGGTCATGCCCTGGCTGACGCCGAACAGGGCGATGCAGGCGATGGCCGCGATCAGCCCGCGCTGCTGGCGCCCCGGGGCCTGCGGTCGCGGCGCGCCGCCAAGCGGCGGCAGAGGCGCGCTCATTTCCGTGAGATCATCGGCGGCGTCTCAGTCAAGCGCCTCGATCCGGCTGCGCCCGCCGTCGTGCCGGAAGAAGGGCACGGGGCGGTCGGCGTCGCTCTCGAGCCGCGCCTCGGCCTCTGCGAGCACCACCGTTGTGATGAAGGGCAGGTCCACTTCGCGGGCCTCGGACATGGTGAGCCAGCGCAGATGCGACAACTCCTCTTCGGCGGCGGAGAAATCGTCAGGGTCGCCCTGCACGTCGGTCGCCTCGGCCATGAAAAAGCGGGCGTCGAAGCGCACTGGCCGCGTCGGCGGCGTGATCGCGCGGAACACGAAGCGGGCGCGGTCCAGCGCCGGACGCAGGCCACGGCGCAGGAAGCCCCGCCAGGGCGCAGGGGCGGCGTCGGCGCGGGCCGGGGCGGCTGGGTCGGGAACGCCGATGGCGAGCCCCGCCTCCTCGAAAGTCTCGCGGATCGCGGCGAGCGCCAGCGCCCGCCCGATGGCGGGGCCCGACTCCATCGCGAGGCGGCGCGCGCAGCTCTCCGACAACGGCTCGACCGGCGAGAGCGTCAGATCGCAGGGGTCGAGCGCGCCGCCTGGAAAGACGAATTTAGACGGCATGAAGCGGGCGCCGGCGCCGCGCTGGCCCATCAGGACGCGCGGGACGCCGCGGCGCCCGTCGCGGCGCACCAGAATCAGGCTCGCCGCATCGCGGGGCGTGGGTGGGGCTGAACCGGTCATCGCGCGAATGCTGACGGGGAGGGGGCGGTCTGTCCACACGACTTCAGTCGCTGAAGCCGTGCATGCGCTGCGCCCATTGGTAGCCGAGCACCGCGCCCTTCACGCGCGGCAGCAGCAGCAGGCACAGCCCGAGGGCGACGAGCGGCCAGAGCGTCATGTGGACCCAGACCGGGACGTCGAGGGCCGTGCGCGCCGCGAGGATCAGCGGGGCCATCAGATGACCCACGATCAGCATGGTCGCCCAGGCCGGCGCGTCGTCGGCGCGGTGGTGGCGCAGCGCCTCTCCGCAGGCGGGGCAGGCGTCGCGGATGCGGAGATATCCCTCGAAGGCGGGACCCTCGCCGCAGCCGGGGCATCGCCGGCGCAGGCCGGCGATCAAGGCGGGGCCGAGGTCGCGCGCCCCGGCGTTGCGCGAAATGCTCATCAGCGTCCATAACCCGCGAAACTGCGCGCGGCAATCGGCGCGTGTGGCGACGGAACCGCGCGCGCCCGGCGTTGAAGGGGCGTCGGAGGGCGGAGAGGCCGCCCTCCAGAGATCGACGGAGAGATCAGATGACCCGCAGTTTCACCTTCGCCGCCGCCGCAGCTCTGGCGCTCGCGCTCGCCGCCGGGTCGGCGGTCGCGGAGGGAGGGTCCGACGGCGCGCGCGGCCCCGGCTGGCGCGACGACGGTCCGCGGCAGA
This sequence comes from Rubrimonas sp., assembly GCF_036788415.1. Classification (NCBI taxonomy): domain Bacteria; kingdom Pseudomonadati; phylum Pseudomonadota; class Alphaproteobacteria; order Rhodobacterales; family Paracoccaceae; genus Rubrimonas; species Rubrimonas sp. The sequence continues at coordinate 22,767 of NZ_DAIQNN010000025.1, forward strand.
TGCGGCAGATGCGCGACGGCTGCGACCGCTACGAGATGCGGCGCGGCGACCGCGACGGCTACGGGATGCGCCGCGGCGACCGCGACGGCGCGTTGGGCATGGGCGCGATGCGGGGCGCGGGGATTGACGCGATGTTCGAACGCTTCGACGCCGACAAGGACGGGCGCGTCACGCCCGCCGAGGTCGCCAAGGTCCGCGCCGCCGCGCTCGCGGAGGCCGACAAGGACGGCGACGGCGCGCTGACCGCCGAGGAATTCGCCGAGCATCGGGCCGCCCAGGCCGCCGCGCGCGCCCGCGCCGAAGCGGGCCGCGCCTTCGCCTGGCGCGACGCGGACGGCGACGGGGTCCTCTCGGTCGCCGAGATGGGCGACCGCGAGCCGCGATTCCTGGGCCGCTTCGACGCGGACGGCGACGGCGCGGTGACGCGCGCGGAGATCGCGGACGGCGCAGGCCCGAAGCGCCGCTGAGTCGAAGCGCGCCGCGGCGGGCGCCGAGCGATGGGGACGGCGCCCGCCAGCGCCCCGGCGCCCGTCGCGCCTCGGCGCGACGACGCGGCGCTGGCGCGCGAGGCCGCCCTGATGCGGGCCTGCGCCGCGGGCGACCCCGCAGCGGCGCAGACGGTGATCGCCGAGACCGCCCCGCGCGTGCTGACGCTCTGCGTGCGGCTGCTCGGCGACGCGGCGGAGGCCGAGGACGCGACGCAGGAGACGTTGCTGCGGCTCTGGCGGGTCGCGCCGCAGTGGCGGGAAGGCGAAGCCCGGATCGCCACCTGGGCGCATCGGGTCGCCGGCAATCTCTGCGTCGACCGCCTGCGCGCCCGCCGCCGCCGCGCCGGCCCTGCGCTGGACGAGGCGCCGGACCCGCCCGACCCCGCGCCGTCGGCGCTGGAACGGCTCGGCGCGGCGCAGCGCGCGCAGGCGCTCGAAGCGGCGCTGGCGGATTTGCCCGAGCGCCAGCGGACTGCGATCGCGCTGCGGCATCTGGAGGGTTGGGGCAATCCGGAGATCGCCGCGGCGCTGGAGACCAGCGTCGAGGCCGTCGAGAGCCTGCTCGCGCGCGGACGCAGGACGCTCGCGCGGGCGCTGGGAGAGATGCGATGACGCCGCGCGACGGGGCGGCGTCCGGGCGGCGGGAGGACCGATCATGACGACGACGCCGATGACGCCAGCGCGCTTCGAGGCGCTCTGCGCCGCCGAAGGCGGCGATCTGGCGCGCTGGCCCGAGGCCGAACGCGCCGCGGCCCGCGCCCTGCTCGCCGTCGATCCGGCGGCGCAGGCGGCTTTGCGCGCCTGCGCGCCGCTCGACGACGCCTTCGCCGCCCTGCGCGCCGCCCCGCCGCCGGAATTGCCGGCAGGGCTCGCCGAACGGCTGGCGCGGGACGCGTCGCGCGCTCTGACGCCGCCGCCGCCGCGCCCAGCAGCCCGACCTGCGGCCCGACCCGGCGCCCGCCGCGTCCGCTCCGGGCTCCGGCCCGTCGCGGCTCTGGCGGCGCCGATGGCGGCGTCGGTCGCGCTGGGCCTGTGGCTGGGCGGTTCGGGCGCGTTGGATCCGTTCGGCGTCGGGGCGGCCCCGGCCGAGTTGGAGGAGTTCGCCGCTCTCGACCTCGCCTCCGGTGCGCCGGACCTCGCCTATCTGTTTGGAGATGCGCCATGATCCAGAGGCTTCGCAGCTCTCTCGCCCGGATCGGCGCGCGGCGCGCGCTGGTCGCGGCGCTCGTCGTCTCGGTCTCGGTCAATCTTCTGCTCGGCGGAGCGATCGCTGGGGCCGCGATGCGGCGCGACGCGCCGCCCGAGGCGCCGGACGCGCAGGCCGCGACGCTCGCCCACGCGCTTCGGGGAGGGCCGCCGGAAATGCGCGCGCTGACCCGGGAGACCCTCGAAGCCCGCCGCCCAGCCTATCGCGCGCTGCGGAGCGCGCTCGGCGAGGCCCAACGCGAAGCGGCGCGGGCGGCGCGCGCCGATCCGTTCGACACGGGCGCCTTGCGCGACGCGCTCTCCGATCTGCGCCGCGCGCAGGACGCGCTCGCGGTCTTCGGTCACGAAACGGTGCTGGCGCTGCTGGCGGCGGCTCCGCCAGAGAGTCGCGCCGCCCTCGCGCAGCGCCTCGAGCGGATGTGGACGCGCCGCGGCGGCGCGCCGCATCGCGACGGAGACGCACGGGAGTCGGAGCGCGCCGGCCCGCCGCGCTGAGCGCGCCGAAGGCTCAGGCGGCTTCGAGGATCACCCGGTTGCGGCCCGCCGACTTGGCGATGAAGAGCGCGGAGTCGGCGCGCGCGAGCAGCGAGGCGGGATCGTCGACCGGCCGCAGCGCCGCGACGCCGACGCTGACGGTGACGTTCAGCGTGCGCCCCTCGACCGGAAAGCCCGGCGCCTCGACGGCCGCGCGCACGCGCTCGGCGGCGATCTGCGCCTCCTCGAGGCGGGTCTCCGGCATCGCGACCACGAATTCCTCGCCGCCGATCCGGGCGACGAGGTCGACATTTCGCGTGTTGGCGCTGAGACGGCGCGCGAACTCCTCGAGCACCGCGTCGCCCGCCGCATGGCCGTAGCTGTCGTTGATCGACTTGAACTTGTCGAGGTCGAAGGCCATCAGCGACAAAGCCCCGCCCTGCTCGCGCGCCTGATCCAGCATCCGGCGCAGATGCGCGTCCATGTAGCGGCGGTTGCGCAGCCCGGTCAGCGGATCGGTGACCGCGAGCCGCATGCCGTCGCGCACCGAGTTGCGCAGGAAATCGGCGTGCGCCTTGTAGCGCATCTGGTTGCGCAGCCGCGTCGTCAGCTCCGCCGGGTCGAGCGGATGCATGACGTAATCGTTGACGCCCGCGTCGAGCACTGCGGCGGCGAGCTTCAGATCGCCCTCGTCGATGATGGTCAGCAGCGCCGCGCCGCGCGTCTCCTGCCGCTGGCGCAGCGCGCTGCAGAAATCGCTCGAGAAATCGGGAAAATGCAGCGCGTCGATCAGCACGGCTTCGGGGCTCGCCTCTGCGATGGCGCGAAAGGTCTCCTTCGCCGTCGTGGCGATGGCGACGCGCACGTCGAGCTTGGCCTCGATCATCCGTTGCAGAGCTTCGCCCGCGCGCGCGGAGGTGACGCTGAGCACCAGCGCGCCGGAGGGCGGCTCGATGTCGAGCGGCCCCGGCGCGTCGATGCCGAGTTCGCGCGAGGTCTCGTCGCGCAGGCGCAACTCGTCGCGCATCGCCTTCATGCGCAACAGGCTGCGCATGCGCGCGTAAAGCGCGACTTCGCGCACCGGCTTGGTTAGGAAATCGTCGGCGCCCGCCTGGATGCCGGCGCGCCGGTCGGTCCGCGCGTCGAGCGTCGTGACCATGACGATTGGCACGTCGGCGAGTTTCGGATGCGCCTTCATCCGCCGGCACAGTTCGTAGCCGTCCATCCCCGGCATCATCACGTCGAGCAGGGCGAGGTCCGGGGGGTCGGCCAGCGCCTTCTTCAGCGCGTCGCGCCCGTTGTCCGCTGTCTCGACGTCGTAGAACGCCTTCTCCAGCAGATGCGTCATCAGCATCCGGTTGGTCGAGACGTCGTCGACGACGAGCACGCGGCCCTTCATGCCATCAAGCCCCCATGGGCGAAGGATAAGCGTAACTGCGCACCGCGTCCAGAAATCCGCGCAGACTCACCGGCTTGGCGATGTAGCCCTCGCATCCGCCCTGACGGATCCGCGCTTCGTCGCCCTGCATGGCGTGGGCGGTGACGGCGACCACCGGCACGCCGGCCAACCCCGCGTCGCGCTTGAGCGCGCCGGCGACGTCGAGACCCGAGCCTTCGGGCAGTTCGATGTCGAGCAGGATCAGGTCCGGCCGCTCGGCGCGCGCCGAGGCGAGCGCCGCCGCGCCGGACTGCGCGGTGCGTGTGCGATAACCCTCCGATTGCAGGAGGTCGTTGAAGAACTTGAGATTCAGATCGTCGTCCTCCACGATCAGAACGGTTTTCGGCATTGCTTCACCTCGTCGCGACGTCAGGACCCCTCCCGAGCATTGCGACGCTAGCGCGGCAGGCTTAACGAAGTGTTGTGGGCGATTTTCGACGAATTGGATTTGAGCGATGAGTGAACGCGCGTCGCGGGAACGTGAAGCGGCCGAACGGCTGGCGACGGAGGCCCTGCTCTGGCTCGCCGAACGACCGGAGGAGATGGCGGGGTTCCTGGGATGGAGCGGAGCCGCGCCCGAGACCGTGCGCGCCCGCGCGTGCGATCCGGCGTTCCTGGGGTTCGCGCTCGATTTCGTCTTGCTCGACGAAGCGCGCGCGCGGGCCTTCAGCCTCGCGGCGGGGTTCGGGCCGGAGGAGGCTCTTCGCGCTCGCGCGGCGCTGCCTGGAGGCGACGCGCCGCATTGGAGTTGAGGGCTTGCCATCGCCCGCGCGGGGGCCGATCTATGCGCCATGGCCTTGCCCCCGGGGTTTCTGGACGACCTGCGCGCCCGCGTCCCGATCTCGGACGTGGTGGGCCGGCGCGTGCGCTGGGACGCGCGCCGGTCCAACGCGGCCAAAGGCGATTTCTGGGCCTGCTGCCCGTTCCATCAGGAACGTAGCCCGTCCTTCCATGTCGATGATCGAAAAGGATTTTACCACTGCTTCGGCTGCCATGCGAAGGGCGACGCGGTCACCTTCCTGCGCGAGGCCGAGGGATTGGGCTTCATGGAGGCGGTCGAAGAACTCGCGCGGATGGCCGGCGTCGAGGTCCCGCGAGAGGGTCGGCCCGATCCGCAGGCCGCCGCGCGCAGCCGGGCGCAGGCCGCGCTCACGGACTGGATGGAGGAGGCGGCGCGCTTCTACGCCGCGCGCCTGAACGCCCCCGCCGCTCAGGAGGCGCGCGCCTACCTCGCCCGCCGGGGTCTGAGTCCCGAGACGCAGGCGCGTTTCGGAATCGGCTACGCCTCGCCGGACCGCGTCGCCCTGCGCGACCATCTCACGGCGAAAGGCGCGCCGGCGGAGGCGCTGGTCGAGGCCGGGCTGGTCGCGCTGCCGGATGACGGCGGCGCGCCCTATGATCGCTTCCGCGACCGCATCATGTTTCCGATCCGCGACGGGCGGGGGCGCTGCATCGCCTTCGGCGGGCGGGCCATGTCCGCGCAGGCGCGGGCGAAGTATCTGAACTCGCCTCAGACGGTCCTCTTCGACAAATCGCGCACCCTCTACAATCTCGGGCCCGCGCGCGAGGCGGCTGCCAAGTCGGGCGCGCTGATCGTCGCCGAAGGCTACATGGACGTGATCGCGCTGGCGCAGGCGGGCTTCGCCCATGCGGTGGCGCCTCTCGGCACGGCGGTCACGCCGGAGCATCTGCGGATGATGTGGCGCATCGCCGACGAGCCGGTGATCGCGCTCGACGGCGACGCGGCGGGGCTGGCGGCGGGCCAGCGGGTGGTCGATCTGGCGCTGCCGCTGCTCGGGCCCGGCAAGTCGCTGCGCTTCGCGTTGCTTCCCGGCGGCAAGGACCCCGACGATCTGATCCGCGAGGGCGGGGCTGCGGCGTTCCGGGCCGTGCTTGACGCCGCCGAGCCGATGGCGGCGCTGTTGTGGCGGCGCGAGACCGAAGGCCGGGTCTTCGACAGCCCGGAGCGGCGGGCGGCGCTCGACCGCCGGCTGCGGGACGCGCTCTCGAAGATCGTCGACGAGGGGCTGCGCGCGCATTACCGCGCCGACCTCGCCGAGCGGCGCGCGGCGCTGTTCGCCCCCGCCCGCCCGGCGCGCGCCCCCGCCTGGACGCGCAAAGGGCCGTGGCGCGGGCGGGGGGGCGCCGCCTCCGGGTGGATCGCGCCGCTGACGAGCGAGACGCGGGCGAGCGCGCTGGCGCTGGCCGGGCCGCAGGACCGCGCGGCGATGCATCTGCGCGCCTGCCGTCTGCGCGAAGCGTCGATGCTGGCGGCGCTGCTGCGCCACCCCGCGCTCGCCGAGCGCTGGGGGGACGATCTGGCCTCGGTCGAGTTCGCCCATGCCGATCTCGACGCGCTGCGCGGGGCACTGCTGTTCGGCGGGTCGGTCGATGCGGCGGCGGTCTTCGCCGAGGCCGGACACGCCGCGGAACTGGGCTTCGCGCGCGCCGGCGCGGCGGAGGCGGAGGCCGAACAGGGCTTCGCCGAGGCGCTGGCGCGTCAGGCCGCCGAGGCGGCGCTGATGCGCGAGATCGCGGAGGCCGAACAGGCGCTGGGCTGCGAACCCGGCGCCGGGCCCGGCGGCGAGGTCGACGGGCGCATCCGGCAGGCGGTTCTCGGCGCGCAGCGCGAGGCGCCGGGACGGCTCGAAGAGCGGGACGACGACGAGGCGCGGCTGTCGCAGGAATTGCGCGATGCCATCTCCGACGAAATATGGATAAGGAAAAAGCGCAAACGATAGCTGCGAATCAGTGATTCGCAGCGTTCCGCCCCCATATGAGCGGATCAGTCCCACGGACCACGGAGCGGCGAATGGCGGCCAAGGACGTCGAAGACACCCAGGAGACCGAGCACGTCGAGCCCAGCGGCCCGATGCTCGACATGAGCCAGGCGCAGGTCAAGAAGATGATCGCGCTGGCCAAGGCCAAGGGATACATCACGCTCGACGAGATCAACCGCGCCCTGCCGCCCGATCAGGTCAATTCCGAGCAGATCGAGGACGTGATGGCGCTCCTGTCGGAGATGGGCGTCAACGTCGTCGAGGACGAGGAGGCCGAGCCCGAGGACGGGGCGGAGGCGAAGCCAGAGAGCCGCGAAGTCGTCGCATCGCAGACTGCGGCGGCGGAAGTCGACCGCACCGACGATCCGGTGCGGATGTATCTGCGCGAGATGGGCACGGTGGAGCTGCTCTCGCGCGAGGGCGAGATCGCCATCGCAAAACGCATCGAAGCCGGCCGCGCCACCATGATCGGCGGCCTTTGCGAGAGCCCGCTGACCTTTCAGGCGATCTCGATCTGGCTGGAGGAGCTGAACGACGAGCGCATCATGCTGCGCGACGTCATCGATCTGGAGACCACCTTCGGCAAGGGCCTCGACGACGACGAGACCGAGGAGGTGGAAGTCGGCGCCGAGGCGGCGGGCGAAGCGCCCGTCGCTGCCGCCGCTGCGCGCCCCGAGCCTCAGGCCGCCCGCAAGGCCGACGACGAGGACGAGCCCGCCGGCCCCCGCGCCGAGGAGGGCGAGGACGGCGAGGACCCCGACGAGCAGTCGAGCCTGTCGCTCTCGGCGATGGAGGCCGCGCTGCGCCCGCAGGTGCTCGACATGCTGCACCGCATCTCCGCCGACTATCAGAAGCTGCATGCGATGCAGACGAGCCGGATGTCGGCGGCGCTGACGTCGGGCGTCTCGTTCACGTCCGGGCAGGAGCGCGACTACCAGCGCCTGCGCTCGGAGATCGTCGAACTCGTCAACGAGCTGCACCTGCACAACAACCGCATCGAGACCCTGGTCGATCAGCTCTACGGCATCAACCGCCGGCTGATGACGCTCGAAGGCCAGCTCGTGAAGATCGCGGACGCCCACAAGGTCAACCGCCGCGACTTCATCGAGGAATACCGCAACGCCGAGCTCGATCCCGGCTGGCTCGACCGCGTCGCCAAGCTGCCCGGCAAGGGCTGGAAGGCGATGGTCGAGAAGGACCGCGCGCGGATCGACGAAGTGCGCACCCAGATCGGCGAGATCGGCCAGACCATCGGCGTCGACATCCCCGAATTCCGGCGCATCGTGCAGACCGTGCAGAAGGGCGAGCGCGAGGCGCGGCTCGCCAAGAAGGAAATGGTCGAGGCGAACCTGCGGCTCGTCATCTCCATCGCGAAGAAATACACGAACCGCGGCCTGCAGTTCCTTGATCTCATTCAGGAAGGCAACATCGGCCTGATGAAGGCTGTGGACAAGTTCGAGTATCGCCGCGGCTACAAGTTCAGCACTTACGCGACATGGTGGATCCGGCAGGCGATCACGCGCTCCATCGCGGATCAGGCGCGGACCATCCGCATCCCCGTGCACATGATCGAGACGATCAACAAGCTGGTGCGCACCGGCCGCCAGATGCTGCACGAGATCGGCCGCGAACCGACACCCGAGGAACTGGCGGCCAAGCTCCAGATGCCGCTCGAGAAAGTCCGCAAGGTGATGAAGATCGCCAAGGAGCCGATCAGCCTCGAGACGCCGATCGGCGACGAGGAGGACAGCCAGCTCGGCGACTTCATCGAGGACAAGAACGCCATCCTGCCGCTCGACAGCGCCATTCAGGGCAACCTGAAGGAGACGACGACGCGAGTGCTCGCCTCGCTCACCGCGCGCGAGGAGCGGGTGCTGCGGATGCGCTTCGGGATCGGGATGAACACCGACCACACGCTCGAGGAAGTCGGCCAGCAGTTCTCGGTGACGCGCGAGCGCATCCGCCAGATCGAGGCCAAGGCGCTGCGCAAGCTCAAGCATCCGAGCCGGAGCCGGAAGCTGCGCAGCTTCCTGGACAACTGACGATCAGTGCGCGTCGTCTCGCGGGATGCGGCGCCTCGCGGTAGCCTGCGCTGGATGCGCCGCTTCGTGGCGGCGCGTCCGGATCTGCTCCGCCCTCCGGGCTTCTCATCCATCGACTGGCGGTCCCCGCTCGCCGAAGACGAGTTCGCAGAGTATCGGGACGCCGCCTTTCTCGAACGCGTCGGCCTTCCTCACCTCGTCGAGGCTCTCGCAGCATTCTGGCCGTCGCGCGGTCCTCAATGGGACGGGCTCGGCCTCTCGGGCGGGATCGTCGTTCTGGCGGAGGCGAAGGCCCATGCCGGAGAACTCGCATCCACTTGCGCCGCTGGTCCGGAGAGCCGGCGTCGCATCGCGGCGGCGCTCGCGGAGACTCGCGACGCGCTTGGCGCCGCATCGGGCGCAGACTGGACGGCAGGATTTTACCAGTATGCGAACCGTCTGGCGCATCTGCGTTTTCTGCGCGCGCGCGGAGTCGATGCCCGCCTGCTGCTGATCGGCTTTCTGAACGACGCCGAGATGAGGGGGCCGAGCACGCCGGATGCATGGGCTGCCGCGTATGGCGCAGCCGACGCCGCGTTGGGACTGCCGCCGCGCCATGCGCTTTCGGACGCCATCCATCATGTCCATCCGGACGTCACGGACCTTTAGGCGCGCCACCGTCGTCGCTTTCGATCTCGCGCCGCGGATCACGACGCGCAGCGCGGCGCGCGCGGAGCAGGCGGCGCGGGTCATCGCCGCCGCGCTGGCTATGGGCGAGTTGGCGGTCGGCTATCGCGATCTCGCTGAACGGCTCGAACTGCCGAACCGCACCGGGAGGGGACAGCGCGGCCTTCTCGACGCGCTGAGCCTGCTCTGTCAGCGAGAGGGGTGGCCCGACCTTGCGACTGTCGTGGTGACGGCGGGGTCGCTGCGCGCCGGACGACCGCGCCCGTCGCGCGGCGTGTTCGACGCGTCAGGCGTCTGGCCGACGAACGGTCTGACCGAAGAGACGATTCCCTTGGAACAGTCGCGCGCCCGCGATTTCGACTGGCGCGCGACCGGATTGCTCGACGAAGGCGGGTAGGGCGCCCGCCCTACTTCTTCGCCGCCTCGACCGACTTCATCAGGATCGCCTCGGCCTCGGCCTTGTCGCCCCAGCCGATGACCTTGACCCACTTGCCCGCCTCGAGATCCTTGTAGTGCTCGAAGAAGTGCTTGATGCGGTCGCGGGTCTTCTGGACGATGTCGCCGAGGTCCTGGATGTTGGCCTGGAACGGATCGACCTTCTCGACCGGCACGGCGATGATCTTGTCGTCCATGCCGCCGTCGTCCTCCATCTTGAGAACGCCGACGGGGCGGCAGCGGATCACCACGCCCGGCGCCAGCGCGAAGTCGCACAGCACCAGAACGTCGGTCGGGTCGCCGTCGTCATGCAGCGTGTTCGGCACGAAGCCGTAATTGCACGGGTAGAACATCGGCGTGTTGACGATGCGGTCGACGAACACCGCGCCGCTCTCCTTGTCGATCTCGTATTTGACCGGCGCGCCGCCGCCGGCGCCGCCGGTGATCTCGATCACCACGTTGACGTCTTTGGGCGGGTTCTTGCCGGCTGGAATGGCGTCGAGATTCATAGTCGTCTCCTGTCTGATGCTGCGGTGCAGCATTACGGCGGCGCGATAGCACGGGAAAGGGCGGCGGGAAAGCTCCGTCAGACGCGGCGTTTACGCTCGGCGCGGATGTTCAGGGCGTTGCCGGCGAGGATCAACGCGGCGCCGAGCAGCAGGGCGAGCTCCAGCGGTTCGCCATAGAGAAAGAGGCCGAGCGCCGCGATGACCGGCAGCCGCGCGAACTCCATCGGCGCCACGACCGAGGCCGGCGCGACATAAAGCGCGCGCGTCAGACAGTAATGCGCGCCGAGCCCCGCCAGACCGATGAACCCCACCCAGGGCCAGAGCGGCTGCGAGGGCAGGGCGATCCCGCCCGGCGCGGCGCAGGCGAGGCCCATCAGCATCTGGCTGAAGGTCATCCAGAACAGCACGGTCAGCTCCGCATCGCGCCGCGACAGCCGCTTGGTGAACAGGTTGGTCACCGCGAAGCCCAGCGCCGCCCCCAGCGCCGCCGCATGACCCCATTCGAGCGGCGACACGCCGGGGCGCGCGATGACGAGAACGCCGAGAAATCCGATCGCCGCCGCGCCGAGCTTTGCGGAGGTCAGGCGCTCGCCCACGAACAGCGGCGCGAGCAGCGCGACCCAGAGCGGATTGGTGAATTCCAGCGCGACCAACTGCGCCAGCGGGATCGTCGCGATCCCGAAGAACCACAGGTTCTGCGCCGCGAAATGGATGACGTTGCGCGCCAGATGCTGCGCAGGCGCCTGCGTTCGCGCTCCCCGCCAGCCGAGCGACCGCCACATGAGGAAAGCGACGATCGGCAACCCGACCGCCGAACGGTAGAACATGATCTCGAACGTATCGAGTTCGGCCCAGAGTTCGCGCCCCGCAACCGTCATGCCCGAGAAGCACAGGATCGCGCCGGCGATCCAGAGGGCGGCGAGCAGCGGGCGGGACGGCGCGACGGGCGCATGCGCCCCGCTCATTCCCACTCGATGGTGCCGGGGGGCTTGGAGGTCACGTCATAGACCACCCGGTTGACGCCGCGCACCTCGTTGACGATGCGCGCCGCAGTCCGCCCCAGAAATCCGTGGTCGAAGGGGAAATAGTCGGCGGTCATGCCGTCGATGGAGGTGACGGCGCGCAGCGCGCAGACGAACTCGTAAGTCCGCCCGTCGCCCATGACGCCCACGGTGCGCACCGGCAGCAGCACGGCGAAGGCCTGCCAGATCGCGTCGTAGAGCCCGGCCTTGCGGATCTCGTCGAGATAGATCGCGTCGGCCTTGCGCAGGATGTCGAGTTTCTCGCGCGTCACCTCGCCGGGGCAGCGGATCGCGAGGCCGGGGCCGGGGAAGGGGTGACGGCCGACGAACGCCTCGGGCAGCCCGAGCTCGCGCCCCAGCGCGCGCACTTCGTCCTTGAACAGTTCGCGCAGCGGCTCGACCAGCTTCAGCTTCATCCGCTCCGGCAGCCCGCCGACATTGTGGTGGCTCTTGATCGTGACCGAAGGGCCTCCGGTCACCGAGACTGATTCGATCACGTCGGGGTAGAGCGTGCCCTGCGCAAGGAAATCGACCTGTCCAATGTCCTTCGCGTGGGCGTCGAACACGTCGATGAACAGCCGCCCGATGGTCTTGCGTTTGGCCTCGGGGTCCTCGACGCCCGCCAGCGCCGTCAGGAACCGCTCGCTCTCGTCGGCGGCGATCAGCGGGATGTTGTAGTGGTCGCGGAACAGGCCGACCACTTCCGCCGCCTCGCCCGCGCGCATCATGCCGGTGTCCACGAACACGCAGGTGAGCCGGTCGCCGATCGCCTCGTGGATCAGCACGGCGGCGACGGCGCTGTCGACGCCGCCGGACAAGCCGCACACCACCCGGCCCTCGCCGATCTGCGCGCGCAGTTTCTGAATGGCTTCCGTGCGATAGGAGGCCATGCTCCAGTCGCCGCTGAGGCCCGCGACCCCGCGCGCGAAGTTACGCAGGATGCGCGCGCCCTGCGGGGTGTGGACGACTTCGGGGTGGAACATCAGGCCGTAGAAGCGGCGCGCGGGGTCGGCCAGCACGGCGAAGGGGGCGTTGGGGGACGCGCCCTGCACTTCGAAGCCGGGGGGCAGGGCGGTCACGCGGTCGCCGTGGCTCATCCAGACTTCGGCCTGTTCGCCGGGGGCCGCCACGCCTTCGAACAGCGGCGAAGAAGCCTGCATCGTCACGAAGGCGCGACCGAACTCGCGGTGGTCGCCGCTCTCGGCCCGTCCGCCGAGCTGGTGGACCATGACCATCTGCCCGTAGCAGATGCCGAGGATGGGCACGCCCAGAGTGAAAATCGCGGGCTCCGCGCGCGGCGCGCCCTCCTCCTCGACGCTGGCCGGGCCGCCCGACAGGATCACCGCCTGCGGGGCGTAGGCCGCGAGAAAGGCCGCGTCCACCCGGTCGAAGGGGTGGATCTCGCAATAGACGTTCGCCTCGCGCAGGCGGCGGGCGATCAGCTGCGTGACCTGGCTGCCGAAATCGACGATCAGGACGCGTTCATGGGGGCGCTGGCTCATTCCGCCCGCGTAAGACCGCAGGTGGATTCTTGCAAGGGCCGCGCTGGGCGCGGCGGGAGGCGCCGGTGGGCCGCCTGTCTCGGGGAGCTCGATGCGTCCGCACAGATCAGCTCCGGAATGCCATTCCAGAGCAGATATTTGTGTGCCGATCCTCGTCTTCGGAGAAAGCGGGTGCGCGTTTCAGGCGGCGCGCCCCTCGGCGAGCAGCGCGCTCAACACGCGGACATGGCGCGCCGGCGAATAGCCTGGCGCCATGGCGCGGCGCGCCTCCTCGCAGGCTTCCTCGGCGGCGATCAGCGCGGTGATCAGCCCGGCGCCCGAATTCGCGCCCTTGATCAGCCCGGGCAGATCGCGCTCGCGCCGATAGAGCGCCATGCCGGCGCGGGCGGCACGGGCCAGCAGCTTCGGGCGGGCGAGGCGGGCGATGCATCCGGCTGTGTCGAGAGGCATGGGATTCTCCGTGTTTCACAGGGCCGCTCAGGTCTCTGCGGCGCACTATGCAACCGGAAGGCGAGCCGTTCCGCTCCTGAGATATCCAGCGCACGGCCTTGCGCAGGTAATTGTTTTTCAACGATACCTAAGCGTTTTCCACAACTTGTGGATTAAGTGAATTTTAGCCGTTCGCCTTTAGCGATAATTTTCGAAAAAGACCGCTCTCGTCCGGGAGGCCCGCCTTGCACACCGCCGCGACCACTTTCGCCCGATGCGCCGCCACCGCGGAAGCCGTTCTCGCCCACGCTCCGAAGCGCCGCTCGACCGATGCGAGTCTCTATCTCGCGCATGTCGAGGGGGCGGCCCCGCTGCGCCGCCTCTCAGACGTCACGGGCAAGCCGGTCTCCAGCGTGCATCGCGCGGTGCGCCGCATCGAGGCGTTGCGCGACGATCCCCTGCTCGACGCCGCGTTCGACGCGCTCGGCGACGCCGCCCGCGCCGCATTGTCCCTTAAGTCTCCCGAGGAGTCGCCCGTGCCCGCACCCGCGCCGTCGAGATGCCCCACGCTTTCCCCCGCCGCCCACCGCGTCAATCGCGTCGCCCTGCGCGCGCTCGAGAAACTCTGCGAGCCGGAGAGCTTTCTGATGGTCGCCAAGGGCGCCGAGAAGGCCGGCGTGTTCTGCCGCAAGAACCGTTTCCGCCGTCCGCTCGCGCTGGTGACGCTTGAGGCGGCGGTGGATTTCGCGGCGCAGGATTGGGTGCGCTGCGCCTCGCGCACCGAGATGTCGGCGAAATACGTGCTCAGCCCGGTGGGGCGCGCCTGGGTGAAGCGCAAGCAGGCGGAAGCCGAGGCGGAGGAGGCCGATGGGCGGCCGACGCCCTTCGCCGCCCAGCACGCCGCGCGCGGCGAGCGGCTGGTGGCGCGCGCCGATGGCGGGGTCGAGGCGATCCGGGTCAACGTCGCGGAGTCGCCGCTGGGCTGGCTCGCCCGTCGCAAGGGCGCCGACGGCGCGGCGTTTCTCGAGCCAGAGGAGGTCGAGGCGGGGGAGCGGCTGCGCGAGGATTTCGAGACGGCGCAGATCGGCCCGCGCGTTACCCAGGATTGGCGCAATTTCCTCACGCCGCGCGAACGGCCGACCGGGTCGCGCGGTCCCTGCGAGGGCCCCGCCGCGGCGCGCGAGCGCGTCGCCCGGGCGCTCGCCGAACTCGGGCCCGGCCTGTCGGACGCGGCGCTGCGGGCCTGCTGCTTTCTGGAGGGGCTCGAGGCGACGGAGCGGCGGATGGGCTGGTCGGCCCGGTCGGGCAAGGTGGTCCTTAAGCTCGCCTTGCAGCGACTCGCGCTGCACTATGGGCTGACCCGTCCTCAGCCGCTCCGCGCCGACGCCTGAGCGGGGCGGCGGGGGGCGCCTGCGCCGCTCCGTCACGGCCCGGTCATGTTGCGGCGCACAATGAAAACGTGTAAGCCTTATCCGACAATCGCAAGGTCGCATGACCGGATGGAGGCGCGCCATGGGTACGCAAAAGACTTACGAGACGCCGTTTCACTACTGGATCAGCTTTTTCCCGACTGCGCCGCTGTTCGGCGTCCATTGGCGCTTCGAGTCGATGATGCCCGGCGCCGCCTTCTTCAATCCCAGCGCGGTGGCGGCGGAAATGACGCGGGCCGGCGCGCGCGAGGCGGCGAAGGCGACCGAAGAGGCTTTCGAGAGCGCCGCCCACGCCGCCGAATCCGCCGTCGAGCGGACCTCGGAGATGGTCGAGGCCTTCGAGGCGCAGATCGAGAAGGCCGCACACGCCTTCGAGATGGCCGCGCCGACGGTGGAGGCGGTGAAGGCCGACGTCGTCGACGCCGAGATCGTCGCCGACGCACCGCAGCGGCCCGCGACGCTGTTCGACGCGCCGCCGGCGGTCGTCGACGACCTCAAGCTGATCCGGGGCGTGGGCCCGAAGCTCGAGACGATGCTGCACGAGCTCGGCGTCTACACCTTCGCGCAGGTGGCGGCGTTCTCGCAAAGCGATCTCGACTGGATCGACGCGCAGCTTGGCATGTTCAAGGGCCGCCCGCAGCGCGACGACTGGGTCGGTCAGGCGAAGGCGCTGCTCTGAGCGCGCTGCGCTGCGCCGGCTGAAACCGGCGCGCGACGTCAGACCGAGTAGGCGATGGCGAGAAAGTCGCGCGCCGTCAGGCTCGCGCCGCCGACCAGCGCCCCGTCGACATCCGCCACCGCGAAGATGGCCTCGGCGTTGTCGGGCTTGACCGACCCGCCATAGAGCAGCCGGATCCCGTCGGCGATCTCGGCGCCGAATCGTTCCGCGAGTTCGGCGCGCAGGAAGGCGTGGACTTCGTCGATCTGTTCGAGGGTCGGCGTGCGCCCTGTTCCGATCGCCCATACCGGCTCATAGGCGATCACCAGACGCTCGGCGGTGGCGCCGTCGGGGACCGAATCGCGCAGGCTGGCGCCGATCACCTGCAACGTGTCGCCGGCGTCGCGCTCGGCTTCGGTCTCGCCGACGCACAGCACCGCCGCGAGGCCGGCGCGCCAGGCGGCCTCGGCTTGCGCGCGCACGTCCTCGTCGGTCTCGCGATGGTCGGCGCGGCGCTCGGAATGGCCGACGATCACGGCGGAAGCCCCCGCGTCGGAAAGCATCTCCGCCGAAATGTCGCCGGTATGCGCGCCGGAGGACTTGGGATGGCAGGTCTGCGCGCCGATCCGCAGCCCCGATCCGGCGACCGCGTCCGCGAAGGCGCCGACGAGCGTGAAGGGCGGGCAGACGAGCAGGTCGCACGGCGCCGCGGACGCTCCGGCGATCATCGCGTCGAGTTCGCCGCGCGCCGCGCGCAGTCCGTTCATCTTCCAGTTGCCGGCGACGAGGCTGCGTCGGGCCATGCGGGCGTCTCCCCAGGGGCTCTGCTGTGCGGCGCCGGACGACGCCTTCGGGCAGGTTAACCGCCCCTCGCGCCCCGCGCCAGCGCCTCAGGCCCTGCGCGCCGGAGCGGACCCTTCAGGACTCGGCGAACTTGATCGACTCGCCGCAGCCGCAGCTTTCCAAGACGTTGGGGTTGTTGAAGACGAACCCGCTTTCGAGCAGCGACGCCTTGTAGTCGATCTGCGTGCCGAACAGGAACATCTGCGCCATCGGCGCGATCATCACCCGCGCGCCGTCCTGCTCGACGACGGCGTCCATCGGGTCGATCGCTGCGGCGTGCTCCATGGTGTACTCCATCCCGGCGCAGCCGCCCTTCTTGACGCCGATCCGCAGGCCCTTGACCTCGCCGCCCTCCATGAGCCGACGCACCCGCGCGGCGGCGGCGTCGGTCAGCGTGACGGGCGGTTTTCCGGGAATTCCGAACATCGCAGCCCCTCCCTCACATGAAACCGAGTTCCAGCTTGGCCTCGTCGGTCAGCTTCTCCATGCCCCAGGGCGGCTCCCAGACGAGCTGCACGTCGGTGGT
Organism: Rubrimonas sp.; assembly: GCF_036788415.1. Lineage (NCBI taxonomy): Bacteria > Pseudomonadati > Pseudomonadota > Alphaproteobacteria > Rhodobacterales > Paracoccaceae > Rubrimonas > Rubrimonas sp. The sequence goes on from NZ_DAIQNN010000025.1 coordinate 39,215, forward strand.
GCGCACGCCGGGCACTGTGAGCACCGCATCCGCCACCCAGCCGGGCATTTCGCCCGCCACCGGGCAGCCGGGCGCCGTGAGCGTCATCTGGATCTCCACATGGGCGTCGGCGTCGATGCCGATGCGGTAGATCAGCCCGAGATCGTAGATGTTCACGGGGATTTCGGGGTCGAAGACCGTGCGCAGCGCCGCGACGACGTCGTCATGCAGCGGATGCTCCGTGCTCGACGGCGCGATCAGCGGCTCTCCCGCGTCCAGATTTCCGTCCATGCGCCGTCACTCCTCTCCGAGCGTTCTTCTCAGATATAGCCCCGCCGCCAAGCCGCGTAAACCGATGCGGGCTTTTGGAAGTGTCTCAGTTTGAATTTTCAGCGTCGCGCTTTTTGTAGGAGCCGCGCGGC
>NZ_DAIQNN010000026.1:0-3680 GCF_036788415.1 Rubrimonas sp.
GCCTTCAGACGCTTGGCGTCGGAGACGTCCATGCCGCCGTACTTCGACTTCCACGAATAGAACGTCGCCGACGACATGCCGTGCTTGCGGCAGAGAACGGCCACGCTGGCGCCAGCCTCCTGCGCCCGGAGGATGCCGACGATCTGTTCCCCGGTGAACCTGCTGCGTTTCATTCCGGTCCCTTCCCGATGGTCGGGATCCCAGCACGCCGTGCAGGAGAAGCAAGGGGGCAGGTCAGGGCCGGCTTGCGCCCCAAGCGAGTCCCGCGCCGACGTCTCCGGCGAGGGCCTCTGTGGTGCGGGCGGCGGGAGTCGAACCCGCACGGCGCAAGCCTCCGGATTTTAAGTCCGGTGTGTCTACCAGTTCCACCACGCCCGCCTAGGCCCGTTCAAACCGCGACGGGCCGCGATTTCAAGCCCCTTGCGCCGCCTCCGGGGGCGTCTCGACCACCGCCCCGGGGCGAAGCCGCTCCAGAAGGGCGCGCAGGGCGGCGGCGGCCTCGGCGAGACGCGCGGCGTCCGGGCTGCGGGCGACCAGCGTCACCCCCTGCCCCCCGCGATAGAACGGATAGCTGCCGAAGCTCACATCCGGCATGGCGGCGGCGCATGCGCCGAGTTCCTCGGCGATCTCGCCTTCGGCGATGGGCGCGCGCAGACTCCAGGCCAAGAGCGGCGCGCCGCCCTTCAGCGTCGGCAGAACGCCCTGCAACATCGCCGCGAAGATCGCGGGCACCCCCGCCATCACATGCACGTTGCCGAGCGTGAAGCCCGGCGCCTGGCTGACCGGATTGAGGATCAGCGTCGCGCCCTCGGGGATCCGCGCCATGCGAAGGCGGGCGGCGTTGAGGTCCTCGGGGCGGTCGTAATAGGCGGCGAGGATCGCGCGCGCGTCCTCGCGCACGCCGATGCTCACGCCAAACGCCGCCGCCACGGCGTCGGCGGTGATGTCGTCATGCGTCGGGCCGATCCCGCCCGAGGTGAAGACATGGTCGTAAGCCCCTCGCAGCGCGTTGAGATGGCGGATGATCTCCGGCTGCTCGTCGGGACAGATGCGGACTTCGCGCAAGCCGATCCCGATGCCGGTGAGCGCTGCGGCCAGCACCTGGACGTTGGCGTCGCGGGTGCGGCCCGACAGCACCTCGTCGCCGATGGCGAGCATCGCGGCGGTCGGATTGACGGCTGCGGGATTGGTCATGCGGCGTCTCCTGACGGCTCGGGATAGCGGATCGCGGCGAGATAGAGCCCGTCGGGCGGGGCGACCGGACCGCAGGCGGCGCGGTCGCGCGCGGCGAGCGCCTCGCCCGCCCGTTCCGGCGGCCAGCGCCCGAGCCCGACCTGCGCCAGCGTGCCGACGAGGCTGCGCACCTGATTGTGCAGGAAGGAGCGCGCGCGGGCGGAGATGCGCAGCTCAGGCCCCCACTCCCCTTCCGCTTCCGCGACGTCGAGCGCGTCGAGCGTCTTGACCGGCGAGAGCGCCTGGCACTGCGCGGCGCGGAAGGTGGTGAAGTCGTGGCGCCCGATCAGCGGCGCCGCGGCCTCCCGCATCGAATCGGGGTCCAGCTCGCCCGCCACGCGCCAGACGAGCCCCCGCCCGAGCGTCGCGGGCGCGCGGCGGGGGAGGATGCGGTAGAGATAGCGCCGCTCGACGGCGTCGAAACGGGCGTGGAAGTCGGGCGCGACGAGTTCGGCGGCGAGGACCGCGACCGGGTCGGGCGCGAGATGGTGGTTCAGCGCAGCGCAGAGGCGGAACGGGTCCCACTCCGCCGACAGATCGGCATGGGCGACCTGCGCCAGCGCGTGGACCCCCGCATCGGTGCGCCCGGCCCCGAAGGCCGCCGGGCGGGCGGGGTCGATGGCGGCCAGCGCGCGTTCGAGCGCCGTCTGCACTGACGCGCCCGCCGCCTGGCGCTGCCAGCCGACGAAAGGGCCGCCATGATATTCGAGAGTCAGCTTGACGCGGGGCATGGACGGGTCCTAGCGCGCGCCCCCGGCTTGCGCCAGAGCCGCGCCGTCCGCGAAGCGCCGTCGCGTCTCCGTCGCATTTGCGCGCCGCCGACGCTTGGCGCCGCCCCTAGGGTCGGCTACATCGCGAGCGAGGCGCGGGCGTGGTGGAACTGGCAGACACGCGAGATTTAGGTTCTCGTGCCGCAAGGCGTGGGGGTTCAAGTCCCTCCGCCCGCACCAGCGGCGCGAGCGAGAGATGAAGACCGGTTGGAGGTCGAGATGCAGGTGACGGAAACGAAGGCCGAAGGCCTCAAGCGCGAGTATTCGGTCAAGGTTCCGGCCTCCACGCTCGACGCGAAGCTCGCCGAGAAGCTCGAGGCGGTGCGCGCCGATTTCCAGATGAAGGGGTTCCGCAAGGGCAAGGCCCCCGCCCCGCTGCTCAAGAAGATGTTCGGCAAGTCGATGCTGGGCGAGGCGCTGCAGGAGACCGTCGACGACGCGCTGCGCAACCATTTCGAGACCACCGGCGACCAGCCGGCGCAGCAGCCCGCCATCCGCATCGCCAACGAGAATTTCAAGGAGGGCGACGATCTCGACATCGAGATCGCCTATGAGCGCCTGCCGGAAATCCCCGAGATCGACTTCAAGACGGTGTCGCTGGAGCGTCTCGTCGCCGAGGTCGAGGAGGACGCCGTCGCCGAGGCGCTCGACAATCTGGCCGACACCGCCAAGAGTTTCGACGCCAAGGAAGGCGCGGCGGAACTCGGCGATCAGGTCGTGATCGACTTCAAGGGGTCGATCGACGGCGAGGAGTTCGAGGGCGGCGCGGCGGAGGACTATCCGCTGGTGCTCGGCTCCAACTCCTTCATCCCCGGCTTCGAGGAGAAGCTCGTCGGGGTCTCCGCGGGCGACGCCTGCGACGTCGAGGTGAGCTTTCCGGAGGAGTACGGCGCCGCGCATCTGGCGGGCAAGGCGGCGGTATTCGCCTGCACGGTGAAGGAGGTCCGCGCGCCGGCCAAGGCCGCGATCGACGACGCGCTGGCGCAGCGCTTCGGCATGGACAGCCTCGACGCGCTCAAGGCGCAGGTGCGCGAGCGGCTGGCCGAGGAATACAAGGGCGCGGGCCGCGCGCTGCTCAAGCGCAAGCTGCTCGACGCGCTCGACGAGAAGATCGTCTTCGATCTGCCCGACGCGCTGGTGAACGCCGAGGCGAACCAGATCGCGCACCAGCTCTGGCATGAAGCCAACCCGGAGGTGCACGGCCACGATCATCCGGAGATCGCGCCGGACGACGAGCATCTGAAGCTCGCACGTCGCCGCGTCGGCCTCGGACTGCTGCTCGCCGATATCGGCAAGAAGGCGGAAATCCGCATCACCGAGGCCGAGATGGGCCAGGCGATCATGCGGCAGGCGCGCCAGTATCCGGGGCAGGAGAAGGCCTTCTTCGACTTCGTGCGCCAGAACGAAGCTGCGCTTCAGCAGATTCGCGCGCCGCTGTTCGAGGACAAGGTCGTCGACTACATCCTCGAACTGGCCGACGTCACGGAAAAGACCGTGACCAAGGACGCGTTGCAGCAGGCGCTCGACGCGCTCGACGAGGACTGACGCCGCACCCCCCGATTGCGTCCGAAGCAGGGCGAACGCCCTGCGTGCGGCGGTTCGGCGCCGCGACGAAAGGACCGTCGCCCTGTCAAGCGGGACATGCCATAAAGTCCAGCGACGTCGAGGGAGATTGGG
>NZ_DAIQNN010000026.1:3780-38257 GCF_036788415.1 Rubrimonas sp.
GTCGAGGGAGATTGGGCATGCGCAAACCGATCGAGACCAAGCTATGCCCGTTGGCCCATGCGGTGGACCAGATCGGCGACGCCTGGATGCTGATGATCCTGTGGACGTCCTTCGAGAACGTCACGCGGTTCGACGACTATCAACGCCAGCTCGGGGTCGCGCGGAACATCCTGTCGAACCGTCTGCGGCGGCTCGTCGAGATGGGCATTCTCGAAAAGCGCCCGGTGCGCGAGGGCGCGCGGCGGCTCGAATACCGGCTGACGCCGAAAGGCGAGGAGCTTCGCGGCCCGCTGACCGACATGCGCCGCTGGGGCGAGCGCTGGAGCATGCGCAAAGTCGAGAGCGAGCCGGAATTCGTCGGGGCCTGATTTCGGGACGGCGTTTCCGCCGCGTCAGTCCTCGACGCGGCGCGCCTGAGCGCTCCGAGCGCCGCGGCTTGCGCGCCGGTTGAGCCAGATCACGCCGCCGAGGATCGCCGCGAACTTCAGAAACACCACGAGATCGATGCTCATCCGCGCGCGCCCGCGGCTGCGACGTCGTCGAAGGGCTGACCCTTCTCGTCGGGATTGAGCCGCCAGATCTTGTGGTTGAGGCGCGCGGCGAAGGTCACCCAGGCGAGATAGACCGTCATCAGCCAGCCCGCGCGCGGATCGACCATGAAGAAGGCCGCCGTCGCGGCCGCCACCGCGGCCCACAGCGCCAGCACCTCCAGCATCGCCAGATCGGGCCGGCGCATGCCGAAGAAGATCGCCGACCACGCCGCGTTGAGCACGAGCTGCAGCAGATAGAGCCCCATCGCGACCGGCGCGCCGGCGAAGCCGCCGCCCGACCGCCACGCGATGGCGCCGGCGACGGCGATGAACCCGAAAATGATCGTCCAGGCGACCGGGAACGCCCATTTCGGCGGGTTCCACGAGGGTTTGGCGAGTCGCTCATACCAAGCGCCCGGTTTGAACACAGCGCCGCTCGACGCGGCGACGACGTTGAGGGCGACGAAGGCCAGCAGCGTCCAGTCGATCCAGCCCATCCAAGTCACTCCCCGGCCATCGGCGCCGTCCGCATCGAAGCCGCGCCCTGAGCGGCGCGGCGCGCATGGGCCTTCATCAGGATTTCGGCCATGCGTCCGATATGGTCCCCGACCGTGGGTCTGACAACGGTCGTCCGCGGCGCGCGAGCGGCAGCGTCGACGAGAAATGCGGTCTCGGGCAGCGGGGCCGCGCCGCGTCCGGCCTGCGGGAGCGCCAAGCCCCCGATGGCGCGCGCCACCAGCCGCCGCTTGCGCCGGTCCGGCACGATTGCGCGAGAGCCGATCGAATCGAAGCCGCGCCGCGCCACTTCCCGTCCGATCTCGCGATAGAGGATGCGCGCCGCCCGGATCGCCGGACGCGCGCCGAAAGGCAGGCCGGCGATGCCGGAGGCGGAGCGGTCGTAGAGCTGTTCGGCCTCGAGCAGCAGCGCCGCCACCACATGGCCGAGTTCGGGCGTGAAGCGGGGCTCGGCGAGGAAGGCGTCGGGGTCGATCCCCTCGGCGCGCAGCCAGTCGAGCGGCAGGAACAGCCGGCCCTCGCGCGCGTCCTCGCCCACGTCGCGGGCGATGTTGGAAAGCTGCATCGCAACGCCGAGATCGCAGGCGCGCGCCAGCGTCTCGGCGTCGCGCACGCCCATCAGGACCGTCATCATCGCGCCGACAGCGCCGGCCACCCGGGCGGAATAGGCGCGCAGATCGGAGAGGGTTTCGTAGCGGCGGCCCTCGGCGTCCCAGCCGAGGCCCTCGATCAGGGCTTCGGGCAGCGCGCGCGGCAGGTCGTAGCGCTCGACCATGCGGGCGAAGGCGCGGTCGGCGGGGTCGTCATGGGGCGCGCCGCGATAGGCGCGGTCGAGGCGCTCGCGCAGCCGCGCCAGCGCCTCCATCTTGCCCGCCGAGAGGTCCACCGCGTCGTCGGCGAGCCGGCAGAACGCATAGAGCGCATAGGCCGGCTCGCGGACGCGTCGCGGCAGCAGCAGCGAAGCGGCGTAGAACGATCTGGACCCGCTGCGGATCGCCGCCCGACATGAGGCGAGGTCAGCCGCATATGCCGGGGGATGCTTCACGCGATGACGGGCTCCGGTATCATTTCGTCGACGATCTTGGCCGAGCCGACGGCTCCGGGCAAGCCCGCTCCGGGATGCGTGCCAGCGCCGACGAACCAGAGGCCCTTCAGTTCCTCGCTGTCGTTGTGCGGGCGGAACCAGCCGCTTTGCAGCAGCGTCGGCTCGAACCCGAAGGCCGCGCCTTTCCACGAATTGAGCCGATGCTTGAAGTCCAGCGGCGTCGTGACGCGGGAGACGACGATCTCGTCCTTCAGACCGGGCATCACCGTCTCCTGAAGGCGCTTCTCGATCTTCTGGCGGTAGCTCTCGGCGATCTGCGTCCAGTCGTCGCCGCTGTCGAGATGCGGGACCGGCGAGAGCACATAGTAGCTGTCGCAGCCTTCCGGCGCCATGGAGGGGTCGGAGGCGGAGGGGCGGTAGAGGTAGAGGCTGAAATCCTCGGCGAGCTTGTGGCGGCTGAAGATGTCCTTGATCAGCGGCTTGTAGCGCGGCCCCAGCACGATGGTGTGGTGGGCGAGGTCGTCGTAGCGGCGCCTGGTGCCGAAATACCAGACGAACACGCTCATCGAATATCTCATCCGGTCGAGCTTGGCGTCGGTCCAGCGCCGGCGGCGCACGCCCGGCATCATCTGGCGATAGACGACGGCGGGGTCGGCGTTGCAGACCACGACGTCCGCCGGCAACGTCTCGCCCGATTTGAGCCGCACGCCCGTGGCGCGCCCGTCCTTGGACAGGATCTCGTCGACTTCGGTCTCGTAACGGATCCTGCCGCCGACATGGCCGACGAGATCGGCCATCGCGCGCACCAGCGCGCCGGTGCCGCCCATGGCGTAGGCCACGCCGTAATCGCGTTCGAGCTTGTTGATCAGGCAGTAGAGCGCGCTGCTGTTGAACGGGTCGCCGCCGATGAAGAGCGGGTGGAAGCTGAAGGCGAAGCGCAGCTTCTCGTGCTTCATCCGCAGCGCGACGAAGCGGTAGGGGCTGAGATAGCCGCCGAGCCGGATGAGGTTCGGCATCATCCGCGCGAGGTGCCAGAGCCGGTTGAAGGGCTCGTTGGCGAGCTTCACGAAGGCGTAGTCGTAGATCTTCGCGGCGATCTTCTCGAAGCGCAGATAGCCTTCGACGTCGGAAGGAGAGATGCGCCGCACTTCCTCGACCATCTTGTCATGGCTCTGGCCGGTGTCGAAGGTGTCGCCGTCGTCGAAACGGATGCGGTAGAAGGGGTCGAGCTGCTTCAGGGTCACGTCCTGATGGAAGTCGCGCCCGCAGGCCTTCCAGAGCTCCTCGAACAGGAACGGCGCGGTGATGATCGTCGGGCCGCTGTCGAAGGTGAAGCCGTCGATCTGGAACTGGTAGCCCCGGCCGCCCGGCCCGTCGAGCTTCTCGACCAGCGTCACGTCGTAGCCGCGCGCGCCGAGCCTCGCAGCCGCGGCCAGCCCGCCGAAGCCTGCGCCGATCACCACCGCGGGGGGACGTCCCGCCGGCCCGGTGGCGCCGCGCGGCCCGCCTGCGGGGGCGGAACCGTGCGGATTTTCCCTGAGCGTCAACATGAGTTTACACTTACGCTGTCAACTGAGTCGACGCAAGCGGATCACGACGGCGTTGGCGCCGCGCTTTCGGTCGCGACGCGGCGGATGATGGCTGCGGCTTCATCGGGGTCCTCCTCATGTGCGAGATGGCCCAACCCCGCCAGCCGCGTCACATGCGCGCGCGGAACGATCCGGGCGATCTCGGCGGCGTCGGCGGGCGGGACGGTGCGGTCCGTCTCGCCCACCACCAGTTCGAGGAAAGGTTCTAGTCTGGCCATTCCCCGCGCCAATGGCGGCAGGTTCCAGTTCGCCATCATGCCGAGCGCCGCGGCGACATGGCCGGGATTGGAGAAGAGGCGGCGATAGAGCGCCCGCGCCTCGCCGTCGATCCGCCCGCCGAAGCCGGCCAGCAGCCGGTCCACCGCCGTGCGGTCGGCCCCCCAGGCGAAGGCGCGGGGGACGAAGGGGTTGAGCGCGAGCGCCTTGGCCATCGGCGGAAAGATCAGTCCGGCCAGCCCCTTGAAGGGCAGGAACGCGCCGTTGAAGGAGACGATGGCGCGCGGGCGCGCGCGGCGGTCGAGCGCCATCTGCGCCGCCACCGCCGCCCCCGCCGAATGGCCGACGATCAGCTCGGGCGCGAGGTCGAGCGCCGCGCAGAGCCCGCCGAGGCCCGCGGCCATGTTGACCAGCGACAGCGCCGGGCGGCGCGGCATCGCGGTGAAGCCGTGGCCCGGCAAGTCGGGGACGACGACGGTGAAATTGGCGGCCAGCAGCGGCGCCGCGTCGCGCCAGGAATGGCTCGCGCCGCCGGTGCCGTGCAGCAGCAGCACCGCCGGCCCCTGCCCCAGCACCTGCACATGCCAGCGCAGCCCCGCGGCCTCGACGAAGCGGCTCGCCTCGCGGTTCGGCCAGTCCGCGCCGTCGCGGGCGAAATCGAGCCTGTCGCGCATCGCGCACCTCCTTCGCGCCGGCGGACCGGGCCCGGCGAGGACAGCGATACGAAAGCGCCGCCGCCGCGCCAAGCGGCCCTTCCGTCGCGGTCGCCGCCGCTAGAGAGCGAAGGCGCGCAGCCGGGAGAACGTCTCGGCGAGACCTGCCTCGTCCGCGTTCGCGAAGGCGAGGCGCAGCGTGCGCTCGGCGGTTCCGTCGCCGCCTTCCGCGCGACGCGGCCCGAACTTGGTTCCGGGCAAGGTCAGGACGGCCTGCGTCTCGACAAGGCGGCGGGCGACGATGTCGGACGCCACTGGGAACGGGTGTTCGAGCTGGGCGAAATAGGCGCCGCAGCTCAGGAGCCGCCAGCCATTGGCGTCCGAGCCGAATTCGGCCTCCACCGCGGCGCGCCGGCGCAGGATTTCCGCGCGCTCGCCCGCCACCCAGTCGCGCAAGGTCCGCAGCCCGCGCAGCGCGGCGATCTGGCCGAGCTGGGGCGGGCAGATCGTCACCGTGTCGAGGAACTTCTCGACCTGCGCGATCCGCTCGGCGCCCGCGATCAGCGCGCCGACGCGGTGGCCGGTCAGACGGAAGGTCTTGGAGAAGCTGTAGAGATGGATCAGCGTCCCGCCCCAATCGGGATCGGCGAACAGCGCGTGGGGCGGGCCCTCGGCGGCGCGGAAGTCGCGATAGGTCTCGTCGAGGATCAGGGCGAGGCCGCGCGACCGGGCGATCTCGGCGCAGCGCGAGATCAGCTCCGGCGGGTATTCGGCGCCGGTGGGGTTGTTCGGCGTGACGAGGACGAGCGCGCGGGTGCGCGGGCCGATCAGGGCGGCGATGCGGTCGGGGTCGGGCAGGCCGGCGGCGTCGCAGGGGGCGAGCGCGGCATCGATCCCCGACATGTCGAGCCACATCTTGTGGTTGAAGTAGTAGGGCGTCGGCAGGATCACCGCCTCACCCGCCTGCGCGACCGACGCCACGGCGGCGCAGAACGCCTGATTGCAGCCAGCAGTGACCGCGACGTGCTCGGGGGCGATCGCGCCGCCATAGGCGTCGGACCATTGCGACGCGATCTCGGCGCGCAGTTCGGCCGAGCCGAGCACCGGGCCGTAGAGATGGGCCTGCGGCTGGTTCAGGGCGGCTTCGGCGATGGCGCGGCGCAGCGGCTCGGGGGGCGGGGCGACCGGGGCGGCCTGGCTGAGATTGACCAGCGGACGCTCGGGCGGAAAGGTCAGGTCCGCGATCCACCGGCGCGCCTCCATCACCGGGGGCGCGAAGGCTGCGGCCAGAGCGGGGTTGAGCGGGGCGGCGCCCGTCACGCCTCGGCGCCCGCCTCGGCGCGGCTCTTGCCGGCGACGTCCATCGCCAGCGTGGCGGCCATGAAGCGGTCGAGGTCGCCGTCGAGCACGCCCTGGCTGTCGGAGGTCTCGACGCCCGTGCGCAGATCCTTGACCATCTGGTAGGGCTGGAGGACGTAGGAGCGGATCTGGTTGCCCCAGCCGATCTCGCCCTTGGCGTCATGCGCGTCCTGAATCGCCTGGGTGCGCTTCTTCATCTCGAGGTCGTAGAGCCGGGACTTCAGCGCCGCCATGCAGTTGGCGCGGTTCTGGTGCTGCGACTTCTCCGACGAGGTCACGACGATCCCTGTGGGGATGTGGGTGATCCGCACGGCGGAGTCGGTGGTGTTGACGTGCTGGCCGCCCGCGCCCGAGGAGCGGAAGGTGTCGATGCGGATGTCCTTGTCCTGAATGTCGATCTCGATGCTGTCGTCGACCACCGGATAGACCCAGACCGAGCTGAACGAGGTGTGCCGCCGCGCCTGGCTGTCGAAGGGGGAGATGCGCACCAGCCGGTGCACGCCGCTCTCGCCCTTGAGCCAGCCATAGGCGTTCTGGCCCTTGACCTGATAGGTGGCAGATTTGATGCCCGCCTCCTCGCCGGAACTCTCGGCGATCAGATCGACCTTGTAGCCGCGCCGCTCGGCCCAGCGGACATACATGCGCGCGAGCATCTGCGCCCAGTCCTGGCTCTCGGTGCCGCCGGCGCCGGCGTTGATCTCGAGGAAAGTGTCCGCGCCGTCCATCTCGCCCGAGAGCAGCGCCTCGATCTCCTTCTGCGCGGCGCGGTCGCGCAGATCGGCGAGCGCGGCCTCGGCCTCGGCGACGATATCGGCGTCGCCTTCGGCCTCGCCCATGTCGATCAGCTCGATCTGGTCGCTCAGATCGCCGGCGAGCGCGCGATATCCCTCCACCGCGTCCGACAGCACCTGCCGCTCGCGCATCAGCTTCTGCGCCTTGGCCGGGTCGTTCCAGAGCGACGGGTCCTCGGCGCGGGCGTTGAACTCCTCGAGCCGGTGCTCGGCGGTCTCCCAGCCGATGCGCTGGCGCAGGAGCGCGAGCGACTTCTCGATCTCGGCGATCACGGATGCGGTTTCGGCGCGCAAGGCGGAGCAGCCTCCCTGATGTCGTCGCGCGGGGCGCGCGCCGCCGCGCATGCGGCGGAAGCCGCGTCTTAGCCCTCCCCCGACCCCCCGACAAGAACGGGGGTGCGCTCAGTAGAGCCCGCCGGGCGCGCCCAGATCGCCGCTGATCGCCGGCAGGCGGCGCTGCGGACCCGCGCCGGGCGCGGGCGTCTCGGCGAGCGCGCCCGGCGGCGCGCCCTCGAAATTCTCCTCGGTGGCGAGGGGGAACAGATCGGTCGCGGCGATGGCGAGGCCGCCATCGCCCGCGATCATCGGCATGTCCCAGGGCGATTGCCCGACGCGGAAGATCTCGGCGATCCCGCCGGCGTCGACCGGACGGCCCGAGAAGCGGTCGATCTGCTGGACGAAAGCCATATCGGGGCGGTCGAAGGCCCCCGGGTCGCGCCCGTCGGCGTGGGCGGCGCGCAGGAACTGCGCCACGACCGGCGCGCAGAGCGTGCCGCCAAAGGCGCCGCGCCCGAGCGGGGTCGGCTCGTCCATGCCGATGAAGCATCCGGCGGCGATCTTCGGCGTCACGGCGACGAACCAGACGTCCTTGGCGTCGTTCGTCGTGCCCGTCTTGCCGGCCACCGGGAATGCGACCCCCGCGAAGGGGGCCGCCGCCGTGCCCCTGCTGGTGACGCCCTCCAGCATCGAGACGATCTGGCGCGCGGTCACCGGGTCGACCACCTGCTCCGCCTCGGCGCGGGGCGCGGGCGGGCGCGAGGGGTCGTCGCAGCCGGGGCAGGCGCGCGCATCGTGGCGATAGATCGTGACGCCGCGGCGATCCTGCACGCGGTCGACCAGCGTCGGCGTCACCCGCCGACCGCCATTGGCGAACATCGCATAGGCGGCGGTCAGGTCGTAGAGCGTCGTCTCGCCGGCCCCGAGCGCATAGGACAGAAGCGGCGGCATGTGGCGATAGACGCCGAAATCGCGGGCGTAGTCGGCGACCGTCTCCATGCCCACCGCCTGCGCGAGACGCACGGTCATCAGGTTGCGCGAGAGCTCCAGTCCCAGCCGCATCGGCGCCGGGCCGTAGAACCTGCCGGAGGAGTTCTTGGGCTTCCAGGTCTCGCCGCCGCTGTCGACCACCACCGGCGCGTCGAGCACCGTCGTGTTCGGCGGATAGCCCATGTCGAGCGCCGCCGCATAGACGAAGGGCTTGAAGGCTGAGCCGGGCTGGCGCAGCGCCTGCGTCGCCCGGTTGAAGACGGAATTCTCGTAGGAGAAGCCGCCCTGCAGCGCCAGCACGCGCCCCGTCGCGACCTCCATCGCCACGAACGCCCCCTGAAGCTCCGGCGACTGCCGCAGCGCCCAGACCCCGCCCTCCAGCGCGACATGGACCACGTCGCCGGGCGCGAGGATGCGGTCGAGCGCGCCGGCGGCCCGCCCGAAGCGCCCCGCCCCGGCGAGCGCCAGCTCGCCCTCGGCGCCGTCCTCGAAGCCCAGCCGCGCAGCGCGCGCGCCGACGTCGAGCGCGACGGCGAGCCGCCAGCCGGGAATGTCGCGCGCCGCCTCGACCTCGCGCAGCGCCTCTGCGAAGCGGGCGGGGTCGAGCGCCTCGACGCGCGCGACCGGTCCGCGCCACGGCGCCGAACTCTCCCAGTCGAGCAGCCGCGCGCGCAGCGCTTCCGCCGCCGCTTCCTGGAGCCGCGGGTCGATCGTCGCGCGCACGGTCAGCCCGCCGCCGAACAGCGCCTCCTCGCCAATCTGCGCGGTCAGGCGCCGACGCACTTCTTCGGTGAAATGGTCCGGGCGCGACGGGCGGGCGACCTGCGGGCTCAGCGCCTCGTCGAGCGTCGTGCGCAGCGGCTCCGCCTGCGCCGCGCGCATCGCCGCTTCGTCGATCCGTCCGTTCTCGAACATCTCGCGCAACACGTAGTTGCGTCGCCCTTCCGCGCGGTCGCGCTGGCGCACCGGGTGCAGGTCGCTCGGCGCCTTCGGCAGCGCCGCGAGATAGGCGGCCTCGGCGAGGCTCAGATCCTCCAGCGTCTTGCCGAAATAGCGTTGCGCGGCGGCGGCCACCCCATAGGCGTTCTGGCCGAGGAAGATCTCGTTGAGATAGAGCTCGAGGATCTGGTCCTTGCTCAACGCCTGCTCGATGCGGATCGAGAGGATCGCCTCCTTGATCTTTCGCTCGACCGAATAGTCGCTTGAGAGCAGAAAGTTCTTCATCACCTGCTGCGTGATGGTGGAGGCGCCCTGCAACCGGCCGCCGCCGCTGCGCAGCGCCTGGAGGTTGGCGACCATCGCGCGGGCGACGCCGGTCACGTCGACGCCGGGATGGCTGTAGAAGTTCTTGTCCTCCGCCGAGATGAAGGCCTGCTTCACCAGATCGGGGATTTCGTCGATCGGCGTGAAGATGCGCCGCTCGCGGGCGAATTCGGCGATCAGCTCGCCCTCGCCCGAATAGACGCGCGACAGCGTCGCCGGCGCATAGGCCGCGAGGCTGTCATGGCTGGGCAGGTCGCGATCGTACATCCAGACCACGAGGCCCACGCCGCCGATCGCCGCGATGACGATCAGCGCGCCCAGACTGAAGATGCCCGCGATCAGCCGCATGTCCCCTCGCTCCGACCCGTCCCGCGTCACGGCGCGGACCGTCCGCCCGCGCCAAACCCATTACATAGGCGATCCCGGCGCGATTGGCACGCGGCGCGGGGTCAGTCGGCCCCCGCCTGTTGCGCCGCCGCGGCGCCGGCGTCGCGCCAGCGCTTCAGGGCCTCGGCGATCCCGGCGGCGACGCGCGCCCGCCAGTCGGGGTCGGACAGACGCGCGCGGTCGGTCGCGCTGGACAGAAACCCGAGTTCGATCAGCGCGGAAGGGATGTCGGGCGCCTTCAACACGCGAAACCCCGCCGAGCGCAGCGGTCGCCCCGACAGCAGCGGCGCGCGCGCGCCGATCTCGGCGACCAGCGCCGCCCCGAGCGCCTGCGACGCCGACTGCGTCTCGCGCCGGACGAGGTCGATCAGCGCCTGGGCGAGATCGGCCCCATCGCCGAGCAGCGCGCCGCCCTCCAGCCGGTCCACCTGATTCTCGCGCTCGGCCAGCAGCGCGGCCTCGGCGTCGGAGGCCTGCGCCGACAGGGTGTAGACGCTGACGCCCGACGCCGCGCCCGCGCCTTCGCCCAGCGCGTCGGCGTGGATCGACAGCAGCGCCGACGCCCCCGCCGCGCGCGCCCGCGCCACGCGCGTTCCGAGCCGCGCGAACACGTCCGCCTCGCGGGTCAGCATCGGAGCGAACCCCGCTTCCCGCAGCGCCTGCGCGAGCTCGAACGCGAAGGCCAGCGTCACGTCCTTCTCACGCAGATCGCCGCGCGCCGCGCCGGGGTCGATCCCGCCATGGCCGGGATCGATCGCGACGACCATCGGCCCGACCGGCGCCGGCGGAGCGGCTGCGGCGGAGGCTTCGGGGGCCGGCGCGGCTTCGGCGAAGGCTGCGAAGACGGCCGCGTCGGCGGGGCGCAGGTCGAAAGCGAGCCGACCGTCGCCGCCCGGCTCGCGCGAGGCGCGCGGACGGGCCGGCAGCGCCGGCGGGTCGAGCTCGACGATCAGCCGCGAAACGCCCGGCGCAGCGAGGCCCCACCGCAGCGCGCGGACGGGGGGGGCGGGCGGATCGAGCTCGGGGGAGAAGGCCCGCGCCCCATCGAAATCGAGCGCGAGCCGCGGCGGATCGGTCAGCGCGCCGAGGCGGTGCGGCGGCGCCGGGCGGCCCGCGAAGCGCAACTCCAGCGTCGCGCCCGCAGCCTCCACGCCCCCCGACGCCGCGACCACGCCCGCGCGATCCCCCGCTTGCGCCGAGGCGGCGCCGAGGGCCATCGCCAAAAGCGCGGCTCTCGCGCATCGGGAAAAATCAATTGTCAAGGGCGCGCCGCTCCGTCTAGAGTGAAGGTGCTCAGGGGCGTCAACTCATACGTGCATGAAGTGCGACGCCTTGCAACTGATGCGCGAACTGGTTTCACCGGGATTTGGCGGACTTGTTCGCGGGCGCTCCTCGCGGGCGTTGCGCGTTCATGGCTTTCCCGGGCGGCGCGTTGCGCCGCCGCCGCCGGATGCGACGACGCGCCTCGAAGGCGCGGTCGGGAGTTGAGAGGACGATGCGCGACCACGCGACCCGAACCGGCGACACCCGTGCGGCGACTGCGCCGCACGAGCGACCGCGCGTCGCCGCGCGATCCCTCTTTGTGATGCGGACCCCAGCGGTCGCGCGGCCCACTGCGCCTGCGCGCCGCCAAATCATTCTGGACACATGCCTAAGAAAATGCTCATCGATGCGACGCATCCCGAGGAAACTCGGGTCGTCGTCGTGGACGGAACGAAGGTCGAGGACTTCGACTTCGAATCCGTCAACAAGCGTCAGCTCGCCGGGAACATCTACCTCGCGAAAGTGACGCGGGTCGAGCCGTCGCTGCAGGCGGCCTTCGTCGAATACGGCGGGAACCGGCACGGGTTCTTGGCGTTCGCGGAAATCCATCCCGACTATTACCAGATTCCGGTCGCCGACCGCGAGGCGCTGCTCGCCGCCGAAGAGGCCGACAACCGCGCCGATGACGAGGAGGAGGAGCGCAGCCGCTCCAAGCGCGGCCCCTCCGGCCGCAAGAACCGCAACCGCCGCGGGTCGAAACCGCGCGACGGAGCCGAAGCCGCCGCGGCGAGCGACGCCGAGACCGAGGTCGGGTCCGGCGCCGAAGCCTCCGCCATCCCCGACGCGACCGCCGCGGACGCGGCCGCCGCGCCGTTCGACGATGCGGAGCCGCAGTCTCCCGATCGGGAGTCGGCGGCGGAGATCGGCGCGGCCCCGGTCGCGGACGCCGAGGCGGAAGCCGGCCCCGACGACCTCGCCGAAACCGACCCAGACGCGGCGCCGGACGACGCTCCGCCCCCCCGCGCGATGACCGAGAGCAGCGGCGCCGACGGCGCGGACAGGGTGAGCGAGGACTATCCGTCGCCCGCCGACGCCTCGGACGCCGACGCCTCCGCGAACGAGGCGCCCTCGGTCGAAGCCGAGCCCGCCGCCGAAACCACTGCCGAAGCCGGCCCCGACTCAGGTTCGGGCGACGCCGGGGCCGAGCCCGGGAGCGAGGCCGCTCCCAAGCCGGCGCGACGCGCCCGCCGTTCGCGCAGCCGCCGCAAGACCGCGGACGCGGAGGCCGCGACGACGGAGCCGGCGACGACCGAGGCGGCGGCGGAGGCCGCGCCCGCGAAAGCCGCGTCCGAGACTGCGGAGCAGCGCGCCGACGAGGCCGAGGACGAGCAGATCGAATCCGTCGGCGCCGAGACCGTCGAGGACGAAGTGCGTCCGCGCCGCGTCCAGATGCGCCGCTACAAGATTCAGGAAGTGATCAAGGTCCGGCAGATCATGCTGGTCCAGGTCGTCAAGGAGGAGCGCGGCAACAAGGGCGCGGCGCTGACCACCTATCTCAGCCTCGCCGGTCGCTACTGCGTGCTGATGCCCAACACCGCCCGCGGCGGCGGCATCAGCCGCAAGATCACCTCCGCCGAGGACCGCAAGAAGCTCAAGGCCATCGCCGGCGAATTCGAAGTGCCCAAGGGCATGGGGCTGATCATCCGCACCGCCGGCGCCCAGCGCACCCGCGCCGAGATCAAGCGCGACTACGAATTCCTGCTGCGCCAGTGGGAGCAGGTCCGCGAGCTGACGCTGAAATCCATCGCGCCGACGCTGATCTACGAGGAAGGCTCGCTGATCAAGCGCTCGATCCGCGACCTCTACACCAAGGACATCGAGGAAATTCTCGTCGAGGGCGAGGACGGTTATCGCGAGGCCAAGGACTACATGCGCATGCTCATGCCGAGCCATGCGAAGTTCGTGCAGCCTTATCGCGAGACCGTGCCGCTGTTCGCCCGCTATCAGGTCGAGAGCTATCTGGCGGGGATGTTCAACCCGACCGTGCAGCTCAGATCGGGCGGGTACATCGTGATCGGGGTCACCGAGGCGCTGGTGGCGATCGACGTGAACTCCGGCCGCTCGACCCGCGAGGGCTCGATCGAGGAGACCGCGCTCAAGACCAACCTCGAAGCCGCGGACGAGGTGGCGCGGCAGCTGCGCCTGCGCGACCTCGCAGGCCTGATCGTGATCGACTTCATCGACATGGACGAGCGGCGCAACAACGCCGCCGTCGAGAAGCGGATGAAGGAGCGCCTGAAGACCGACCGCGCCCGGATCCAGATGGGGCGCATCTCCGCTTTCGGGCTGATGGAGATGTCGCGCCAGAGGCTGCGTCCGGGGATGCTGGAGGCCTCCACCGCCCCCTGCCCGCATTGCCACGGCACCGGGCTGATCCGCTCCGCCGACAGCCTCGCCCTGTCGATCCTGCGCGAGATCGAGGACGAGGCCGTGCGCGGCAAGGCGCGCGAGATCAAGGTGGTGGCGCCGGTCCAGATCGCCAACTTCCTGATGAACCAGAAGCGCGAGCACGTGCTTTCGGTCGAGAGCCGCTACGGCATGAGCGTGCTGATCGAGGGCGACCCGGCGCTGGTCAGCCCCGAGCACAGGCTCGAGCGGATGCGCGCCGCCAGCCGCCCGCTGCCTGCGCCCGAAGCCGCCGTGCGCGCCGAGAGCGCCTATTCCGGCCTCGACGATCCGCGCGACGCCGAAGAGGACGAGGAAGAGGCCCCGCGCGCCAAACCGCAGGCGGCCCCGCGCGGCGAGGAGCCGCGCCGCGCCGACCCGCGCGCCGCCGAGCCCCGCGCAGCCGAGCCCCGCACCGCCGCGCCGCGGGGCGGCGACGATGCGAAGGACCCCGCGCAGGACGGGGCCGAAGGCGGGAAGTCGCGCCGCCGGCGCGGCAAGCGCGGCGGCAAGAAGCGCCGCCGCACCGAAGAGGAGGAAGCCGCCGCCCGCGCCGCCGATCCCCTCGCGGTGTTCGACGGCGACGGCGACTATTCCGAACCGATGTCGGTGTCGCGCTCGGCTTTCGGGGACGAGATCGCGCCCTCGGAGTCCGACGACGACGGGGACGAAGACGAGACCGAGGCCGACGCCGCGCCCGAGGCGCGCGCGGCGGCCCCCGCTTCGGCGTCCACTGAAGACCTCGAACCGACCTACGACGAAGAGATCGCGGCCCCGGCGCATGACCTCCGCGCCGCGCCGGAGACCAAGTCCGCGGTTCCCGTCCCTGTCGCCGAGACGGAGCGGCCTCTGGCGGAGCCGGAACCGGAGGCGACGGCGCCCGCTCCCGCGCAGCCGGCCCCGGCGCCCACTGAGCCCGCCGCGCCGCGACCGCGCCGCACCGGCTGGTTCTCGCGCGCCTTCGCCGATCGCGGGACGACCTGACAAGCGGGCCCCGGCCCTCCGCCAAGGAGGGCCGGGGCCGCCCGCTCAGCCCTTCAGCCAGCTTTTCAGCCGCCGCGCGCCCTCGCGCATGTCGGCGGTGGAGCCCGCGAAGCTGAAGCGCGCCCAGCCCGCCCCGCGCACCGGGTCGAAATCCACTCCCGGCGCCGCGGCGACCCCGGCCTCCGCCAGCATCCGCGCGCAGAACGCCTCGCTGTCGTCGGTCAGCGCCGAGAGGTCCGCCCAGAGATAGAAAGCGCCGTCGCAGGGCGCGATCCGGTCGAGGCCCGCCTTCGGCATCTCCTCCATCAGCAGCGCCCGGTTCGCCGCATAGACCGCGAGATTGGCCTGAAGCTCCTCCTCGGCGTCGAGCGCGGCGAGGGCCGCGACCTGACTGACATGGGGCGGACAGATGAACAGGTTCTGCGCCAGCCGCTCGAAAGCCTGCGCGTGCTCGGGCGGGACGACCATCCAGCCGACCCGCCATCCGGTCATCGAGAAATACTTGGAGAAGCTGTTGACCACGATCAGGTCGTTCGAGATCTCCAGCGCCGAGGGCGCCGGCGGGCCATACTCGATCCCATGGTAGATCTCGTCGGAGACGAAGACCGCGCCGACGCGCTGGCACTCCTCGACCAGATCGGTCAGCGCATCGCGGTCGAGCATCGATCCGGTCGGGTTGGCCGGGCTCGCGGCCAGCACGCCCGCCACCGGCCCGAGCCGGCCCGCATTCGCCACCATCTGCGGGTCGGGCTGGAAGCGGGTCTCCGGCCCGGCCTCCATCCGCGCCACCTTGAGATCGAGCGCGCGCAGGATGTTGCGATAGGCCGGATAGCCCGGATCGGCGACGGCGACCCGCGCGCCGGCCTCGAACAACCCCGAGAAGGCCAGCAGGAACGCCCCCGACGCGCCCGGCGTCACCACGATGCGCTCCGGCGCGACCTCGACGCCGTGGCGGACGCGGTAGCGCGCGGAGATCGCCTCGCGCAGCGCCGGCAGGCCCGTCGCCTCGGTGTAGCCGAGCGGGTCCGCGCGCAGCGCGCGTTCGGCGGCCTCGATGGCGCGGCGCGGCGCAGGGGTGGCGGGCTGGCCGACCTCCATGTGGATCACCTGCGCGCCGGTCGCGTCCCGGGCGCGGGCTTCGGCCATCACCTCCATCGCGATGAACGGAGCGACCGCGCCGCGGCTTGAAATCTTCATCTCGCATCACCCATTACAGCAAGTAGGCCTCGGACGAGGCGGGCGCACCCTCGCCGCCCGCGCCGCCATGGTCCACGCGACGCGAGCGCGCAAGCGCTTGGGAGGAGGAGCCGATGGCGCTGATGCGGCGCATCCTGCAGGCGGTCGCAGCCGTCGCGGCGCTGGCGATGGCGGCGGCGCCCGCGCAGGCGCGCGGGCTGATCCGCGACGCCGAGGTCGAAGGCGTCTTGCGCGACATGTCCGAGCCGATCCTGCGCGCCGCGGGCATGCGCCCCGACAGCCTGCGGCTGTTCATCCTCAACGACCCCGCGCTCAACGCCTTCGTGTTCGACGGGCGCAGCATGGTGATCCACACCGGGCTGCTGCGCCGCTTCGACGACCCCGACACCATTACGGGCGTCATCGCGCATGAGACCGGACATCTCGTCGGCGGCCATCTCGCGCGACGGGCGGCCAATATGGATCGGCTCTCGCTCGCCTCGGCGCTGACCATGGCGGCGGCGATCGCGGCGGCGGCGGCGAGCGGCGAGACGCAGGCCGGCGCGGCGGTGGCGATGGGCGGGCGCGAGACGCTGCGGCGGGCCTTCCTCGCCTATTCGCGCGGCGAGGAAGCGGCGGCGGACCAGTCCGGCGTGGATTTCATGACCCGCGCCGGCGTGAACCCAGAGGGCCTGCTCGGCGTGCTCCGCGTGTTCCAGGGGCAGGAGGTGTTTTCCGCCTCCCGCATCGACCCCTACGCCCAAACCCACCCCTTGTCGTCGGAGCGCATCCAGCTGCTGGAGCGTCGCGTGCGCGAGTCTCCGGCCTACGGCGCGCCCCCCGATCCGGCGATGCTGCGCCGCTACGCCCGCGCGCAGGCCAAGCTCGACGGGTTTCTGGAGCGCCCCGAGCGCGTGCTCGAACGGCTGAAGCTCGAAGAGGACCCGGGCTCCGCCCCCAACCGCTACCGCCGCGCCATCGCGCTGTTTCGCATGGCGCAGACCGACGCGGCGCTCGACGTGCTCGACGGCCTGCTGCGCGAGGAGCCCGACGACCCCTATTACTGGGAGCTGCGCGGCCAGATCCTGCTCGAGAGCAACCGCGCGGCGGACGCCGTCGCGCCCTATCGCCGGGCGGTGTCGCTGGTCCCTGACGCGCCGCTGATCGCCGGCGGGCTTGGGCGGGCGCTGCTGGCCGCCGGACAGGACGCCGAGGCGCTGCGCACGCTGGAGCGCGCCAGCCGCGACGACCCCGGAGACGCGCGCATCCTGCGCGATCTCGCCATCGCCTATGCGCGCGCGGGCCGCGACGGCGAGGCGGCGCTGGCGACCGCCGAACGGCTTGCATTGCAAGGCGATTTCGAGGACGCAGGTCTGCAGGCGCGCCGCGCCATGGCGCAGCTGCCGGCCGGCTCGCCCGCTTGGCTGCGCGCGCAGGACGTGGAAACGCTCGCCGAGTTCGAGCGAAAGGACGACTGACCGGCGGCGTCGCCGCCCCCCTTCCCCCAGCAAAGGAGCGCCCATGCGCCGCATCGCCCCTCTCCTCGTCGCAGCCTCGACGGCGCTCGCCGCGCCCGTCACGGCGCAAGACGCCTTCACCCCTGCGCAGAGGGACGCGCTGGACGAGCGCATCCGCAGCTACATTCTTGAGAATCCCGAGCTTTTGATCGAAGCGCTCGAAGTTCTGGAGGCGCGCCGCCAGCAGGCGCAGGCCGCCGCCGACGGCGAGCTGATCGCCTCCGCCCGGGAAGCGCTGTTCGAGGACGGCTACAGCCATGTCTTCGGCAATCCCGAGGGCGACGTCGTGATCGTCGAGTTTTCCGACTATCGATGCGGCTACTGCAAGCGCGCCCATCCCGAGGTGATGCGCCTCCTGGAGGAAGACGGGAACATCGCGCTGATCCTGAAGGATTTTCCCGTTCTCGGCCCCGACAGCGCGATGGCGTCCGCCGCTGCGATGGCGGCGCGGATGGAGGACCCCGAGCGCTACGAGGCCTTTCACGAGGCGATGATGACCCATCGCGGCCAGCTCGACGAGGCGGCGATCTTCGGACTCGCCGCGCAGGCGGGCTTCGACGAGGCGGCGCTGCGGCTGGCGATGGCGTCGCCCGAGATCGAGGCCCGCATCCGCGCCAACTATCAGCTCGCGCAGGCGCTGCGCATCGAGGGCACGCCCGGCTTCGTGATCGGCGACCAGGTGCTGCGCGGCTTCGCGCCCTACGACGCGATGGTCCAGCTCGTGGCGCAGGCGCGCGCCGCCGACTGACCCGCCGACGCGGCGATTGTCGCGCGCGCGCCGCCGCTTGGCGGGTGCGCGGACGGGGCGTATAAGGCGACCGCGCGCGCGCCGGGCCAGCGCGCCCGGCGCGCGCGCCAACGTCCCGCGCATCGCAGCGGACGACGCCGCGCCCCTGCCGGACCGCGCGCGCACAGGAACGAGAAAGGCGGCGCCGATGAGCACGACCACGGAAGAGGACATCGCCTTCATTCAGGCGCTCGCCGCGCTGTTGCGCGAGAGCGACCTGAGCGAGCTGGAAGTCTCGCGCGCCACCGGCGAGACCGGCGAGTTGAAGGTCCGCCTCCAGCGCGGCGGAGCGCCGATGCTTCACGCGCCCGTCTTCACCCATGCGCCGCATCCGCATCTCGCGCCCGCGCCGCCGGCGCAGGCGCCCGCAGCGCCCGGCCCCGAACCGGTCGCCGCCGCCGCCCCCGAGGATCCCGCCAGCCATCCCGGCGCAGTCACCTCGCCGATGGTCGGCACCGCCTACATGTCGCCGGAACCCTCCGCCCCGGCCTATGTGAAAGTCGGCGACACGGTGAAGGAAGGCCAGACGCTCCTCATCATCGAGGCGATGAAGACTATGAACCAGATCCCCAGCCCGCGCTCCGGCACGGTCCTGCGCATCCTGATCGAGGACAAGCAGCCGGTCGAGTTCGGCGCGCCGCTGATGATCATAGCCTGAGCATGTTCTCCAAGATCCTGATCGCCAACCGGGGCGAAATCGCGCTGCGCATCCACCGCGCATGCCGCGAAATGGGCATCTCGACAGTCGCCGTCCACTCAACCGCCGACAGCGACGCGATGCATGTGCGGCTCGCCGACGAGAGCGTCTGCATCGGGCCGCCGCCCGCCGCCAACTCCTATCTCAACATCCCCGCGATCATCACCGCCTGCGAGATCTCGGGCGCCGAGGCGATCCACCCGGGCTACGGCTTTCTGTCGGAGAACGCGCAGTTCGCCCAGATCGTCGAGGAGCATCAGCTCGCCTTCATCGGCCCGACCGCGGAGCACATCCGCGTCATGGGCGACAAGATCGCCGCCAAGGAGACGATGAAGGCGCTGGGCGTGCCCTGCGTTCCCGGCTCCGACGGCGCGGTGACCGACGTCGCCGAGGCCGCCGAGGCCGCCGAGGCGATCGGCTACCCGGTGCTGATCAAGGCCGCCGCCGGCGGCGGCGGGCGGGGCATGAAAGTCGCGCGCGACGCCGGCGCGCTGTCGGAGGCGTTCTCCAACGCCCGCGCCGAGGCGCAGGCGGCCTTCGGCGACGGGGCGGTCTATCTGGAGAAGTATCTCCAGCGTCCGCGCCACATCGAAGTGCAGGTGGTGGGCGACGGGCGCGGCGCGGCGGTGCATCTGGGCGAGCGCGACTGTTCGCTCCAGCGCCGCCATCAGAAGGTGTTCGAGGAATCGCCCTCGCCCGCCCTCAACCGCGAGCAGCGGGCCGAGATCGGCCGCATCTGCGCCGAGGCGATGGCGCAGCTGCGCTATCGCGGCGTCGGCACGGTCGAATTCCTCTACGAGGACGGGAATTTCTATTTCATCGAGATGAACACGCGCCTGCAGGTCGAGCACCCCGTCACCGAGCGGGTTTACGGCGTCGATCTCGTGCGCGAGCAGATTCGCATCGCCGCCGGCCTCGGCCTGTCGCGCACGCAGGAGAGCCTCGTGCCGCGCGGCTGGGCGGTGGAGTGCCGGATCAACGCCGAGAAGCTGCCGAACTTCACCCCTTCTCCGGGCCGGATCACCGCCTATCACGCGCCGGGCGGGCCCGGCGTGCGCATGGACAGCGCAATCTACGCCGGCTATTCGATCCCGCCCTATTACGACAGCCTGATCGCCAAGCTGATCGTCTCCGGCGAGGATCGCGCCGGCGCGCTGGCCCGGCTCGAGCGGTCGCTGGCGGAACTGATCGTGGACGGGGTCGACACGACGGCGCCGCTGTTTCGCGCGCTGCTCGCCGAGCCCGAATTCCGGCGCGGCGATTACGACATCCATTGGCTGGAGCGCTGGCTGGCGGGGTAAGCGCGGCCCGCCGGCGATCCCCTGACGAAAAAAAGGGCCGCCCGAAGGCGGCCCAAGTCTAGGGAGGAAACGCCCAGGAAGGGCGACGGCGCGAACGCCGCTGTTGATCAATCTATGTGTGCGCCGCAGCATTGGCAAGGGAAGATTTCGCAAATCCGCCGCAAATCCCCGCCCGCCACTATCGACCTTAGTCGCAAGCACCTGAAATCATGCGACAAGATGACTTTAGCTGGCGCTAAACTCCGCACCGCAGCGCGGCAATCCACAAACCGATTCGGTGGAACCGGGCGGAGATCAACTCAGGTGTCGAGCAGTTCGGCGAGCCGCCGCTCTTCCTCGGAGGAGAGCGGGCGGCTGCGCGAGGCCGGCTCCGCCGCCGTCGCCCGCGCCCGGACATAGCGCCAGGCCAGCGCGCCGCCGATCAGGAAGAGCAGCGGCCCCGACGCCCAGATGAGCGCGTTGGCGGCGGTGAAGCGCGGTTTGAGCAGGACGTATTCGCCGTAGCGGTCGACGACGTAGTCGAGGACTTCAGCGTCGCTGTCGCCCTCGACGATTCGCTCGCGCACGAGAAGACGCAGCGTCTTGGCGAGTTCGGCGTTGCTGTCGTCGATCGCCTCGTTACGGCAGACCAGACAACGCAGCCCCTTCGAGAGCTCGCGCGCCCGCGCCTCCTGCTGCGGGTCGGCCAGCATCTCGTCGGGCTGCACTGCGAGCGACGGCGACGCCGCGACCAGCGCGAGGGCGACGAGCAGCGCGCGCATGGTCATTCCGCCGGCGTCAGCGCGGGGCTCGCCGGCGCGGCGCGGCGCGCGCGGACCGGCGCGCCGACCCGATAGCGCCGGTCGCTCAGGCTCAGAACGCCGCCCAGCGCCATGATCACTGCGCCGCCCCAGATCCAGTTGGCGAAGGGCTTCACATAGCTGCGCACGGCGTAGGCCCCCGGCGCCTCGCCCGGCCGCGGCTGCTGCGGGTCGCCCAGCACGATGTAGAGGTCGCGGGTGAAGCCGTAGGCGATCCCGGCCTCCGTGGTGGGCATTGGCGAGCGCCCTTCGGTGTAGATGCGCTTCTCGGGATATTTGTGCGCCACCTCGCGCCCGTCCTTGAAGGCGGTGAACTCGCCGCGCTCTGCGACGTAGTTCGGGCCCTGGATCTGCTCCACGCCGTCGAAGCGGATCTCGTAGCCGCCGATCGGGATGACGTCGCCGGGCCGCGCCACGCGGATGTCCTCGGTCTGCCAGGCGGTGATCGCGCCCACGCCCCAGAACATCACCGCGACGCCGCCATGCGCCGTCCACTTCGCCCAGTCGGCGCGTGGGGTGCGCGCGATGCGCCGCCAGCTCTCCGCCAGCGGCCCCTTGCCGATCTTGGCGCGTTCGAGCAGCTCGGCGACGATCCCGAAGGCGATCCAGAGCGCCAGCCCCATCGCGACCGGCGCCATGGGCGAGCCGCCGCCCTGCACGCTCCACGCCAGAATCCCGATGCCCAGCGCCGCGGCGGCGGCCCACCATAGCTTCAGCAGCACCTTTCCCGCATCGCCGCGCTTCCACGGCGTCATGGCGCCCAGCGGCAGCGCCAGCGCCATCAGCACCATGAAGGGCGTGAAGGCCATGTCGAAGAAGGGCGCGCCGACGGTGATCTTGTCGCCGGTGATCGCCTCGCGCACCATCGGGGCCATCGTGCCGGCGAACACCACGCCGAGCGCCGCCATCATGATGAGGTTGTTCAGGATCAGCCCGCTCTCGCGGCTGACCGGCGCGAACACTCCTTCCGATTTCAGCGCCGGCGCCCGCCAGGCGTAGAGCGCGAGCGACCCGCCGATGGCCACGACCAGCAGCAGCAGGATGAAGACGCCGCGCTCGGGGTCGACCGCGAAGGCGTGCACGCTGTCGATCACGCCGGAGCGCACGATGAACGTTCCCATCAACGACAGCGAGAAGCCGAGGATCGCCATCAGGATGGTCCAGTTCTTCAGCGCGCCCCGCTTCTCGACGACGATGGCCGAGTGCAGCAGCGCCACCGAAGCGAGCCACGGCATGAAGGAGGCGTTCTCGACCGGATCCCAGAACCAGAAGCCGCCCCAGCCGAGTTCGTAATAAGCCCACCACGATCCCAGCGCGATGCCGACGGTCAGCGTCGCCCATGCGACGATGGCCCATGGCCGCACCCAGCGCGCCCAGGCGGCGTCGACCCTGCCCTCGATCAGCGCGGCGGCGGCGAAGGAGAAGGCCATCGAGAGGCCGACATAGCCCAGATAGAGAAACGGCGGATGGAATGCGAGGCCGGGGTCCTGC
Organism: Rubrimonas sp.; assembly: GCF_036788415.1. Taxonomy (NCBI): domain Bacteria; kingdom Pseudomonadati; phylum Pseudomonadota; class Alphaproteobacteria; order Rhodobacterales; family Paracoccaceae; genus Rubrimonas; species Rubrimonas sp. Next base: position 25,857 of record NZ_DAIQNN010000026.1, read on the forward strand.
AGCAGCGGGTTGAGGTCGGCCCCGTTCGGCGGCGCGGGGAAAAGGCGCAGGAACGGGTTCGAGGTGAACAGCATGAAGGCGAGGAAGCCCGCCGAGATCATCGCCTGCACCGCCAGCGCGCGCGCCTTCAGCCCCGGCGGGATGTTGCGGCCCCACCACGCCACCATCGCCCCGAACAGCGCGAGGATCAGCACCCACAGGAGCAGCGAGCCCTCATGGTTCCCCCAAACGCCCGAGACCTTGTAGAGCATCGGCTTGGCGGTGTGCGAGTTCGCCGCCACCAGCGCGACCGAGAAATCCGAGGTCACGAAAGACCAGGTCAGCGCCGCGAAGGAGGCCGCCACCAGCGCGAACAGCGCTGTCGAGGCGGGGACCGCCATCTCCATCCAGTCCGCCCAGCCGCGCTGCGCGCCGATCAGCGGCAGCGTGGCCGCCACCAGCGAGACGACGAAGGCGAGGATCAGCAGGAAATGTCCGAGTTCGGCGATCATGCGCGCGTTCCGCTGGCTGGATCGGTTGTCTCAAACGACGATAGTCGACGCGCGCGGGGGGTCAAACCCGCGCGCCGCGGCGTAGTGTCCGCGGGGCGGCTCAGACGCCGGGGCGCGGTTCGCCATGCATGTCGGCGATGGAGGGCGGCATGTATTTCTCGTCATGCTTGGCGAGCACTTCGCGCGCCTCGAACACGCCGTTGCGCCAGTAGCCTTCGGCGACGATGCCCTGGCCCTCGCGGAACAGGTCGGGCAGCACGCCTGCGAAGCGCACTTCCACCTCGTCGATATTGTCGGTGACGGTGAAGCGCACGACTTCGCTCTCGCCGCGCACCACTGTGCCTTCGACCACCATGCCGCCGACGCGCAGGCGCTGGTCCGGATCGGGGGCCTGCGCCAGAAGTTCCGACGGCGGGACGAAAAACACGATGGAGTCGCGGAACGCGACCGTCGCCAGCACGGTCGCCGCCGAGAGAAGCACGCCGCCGGCTGCGAGCATCAGGGTCCGCCGGCGCTTGCGGGTCATCGCCATTGAAAAAGTCTCCGGTTTCAGGAGGCGGTGGTCTCCGCCAAGCGCGCGTGTCGAAACGCCAACAGCGTCGCATTCACCGCCGCGCCGAGGATGATAGCCGCCCCCGTCAGATAGAAGAAGAGCAGCGTCACTATGACGCCCGCGAAAGCCCCGTAGGTCAGCGAGAAGGACGGCGCGAGGCTCAGATAGACCGAAAAAGCCCACGCACCCGCCGCCCACAGCGCGACCGTCACGACAATGCCGGGCGCAATGCGGCGAGACGATGGCGGGCGCGAGGGCAGCGCCAGATGCAGCAGCGCCAGAAACCCCGCGAACACCGCCAGCCCCACCGCATAGCGGACCAAGCCGAGCCCGTAGGGCGTCGCGACGCCCAGATGCGTCTCGACCAGCGCGAGCGCCAGCGGCGCGGCGATCACGAGCACGGCCAACAGCGCGAAAGTCGCGACCGCCAGCAGCACGAAGGCGAGCGCCAGCGCGCGGCGCGCCAGAAAACCGCGCGCGTCGCCGATGCCGTAGGCGCGGTCGAAGGCGACGCGGATCGACTCGATGGCGTTCGACGCGGCCCACAGCGCCCCCGCCGCAGAGACGGTGATCAGCGCCCCGCCCCGGTCGCGCGTCACGTTGTCGATCACCGGTTCGAGCGTCAGCGCGACATGCTCCGGCGCGAGTTCGAACAGCGCCGCCATCCACTCCTCGCGCATCTGGTCGGTGACGAGCGCGCCGAGCAGAGCGGTGGCGAAGATCGCGAATGGGAACACCGCCAGAAAGGTCGAATAGGCGACATAGCCGGCCATCGCTGCGCCGTCCTCGGCGTCGTAGCGCGCGAGCGCCGAGGCCGAGACGCGCCAGAGCGCGCGGAGGCGGCGCCAGAGCCGCTTCACGGGAACAGCGGCGCCGCCATCAGCCCCTCGGTCTCCGGCAGCCCCAGCGCGAGATTGGCGTTCTGCACCGCCTGCCCCGACGAGCCCTTCACCAGATTGTCGAGCGCGCAGAACAGATAAGACCTGCCCGGACGGCGGTCGGCGACGACGCCGACATGCGCGAAGTTCGAGCCGCGCACATGGCGGGTGTGCGGGGCGGTCCCGAACGGCGTCACGTGGACGAAAGGTTCGTCGGCGTAGCGCGCGGCGAGAGCGGCATGCAGGGCCGGCGCGTCGCCGCGGACATGGATTGTGGTGAGGATGCCCCGGTTCATCGGCGCCAGATGCGGCATGAAGGACACCTCGACAGGCCGGCCCGCGACTTTCGAGAACTCCTGAGAAAACTCCGCCATGTGCCTGTGGCCACTGACCGAATAGGCGGAGAAGCCCTCCGAGACCTCGGCGTGCAGCATCGCCTCCTTCGCCGCCCTGCCCGCCCCGGAGACGCCCGCGCCGAGCGTCATGACGATCTCGTCGGGGTCGATGAGGCGCTCGGCGAGCAGCGGCAGAACCGGAAACATGCCCGAGGCCGCGTTGCACCCGGTGCCCGCGATCAGCCGGGCCGAGCGGAGCGCCTCACGGTAGAACTCGGTGAGGCCGTAGACCGCCTCGGCCTGAAGCTCCAGCGCGCCATGCGGGCGGCCATACCATTGCGCATAGGCCGCGGGATCGTTCAGCCGGAAATCCGCCGACAGATCGACGATCTTCAGATCGCGCGGCAGCACCGAGACGACTTCCTGCGTCGTCGCATGAGGCAACGCGCAGAAGGCCATGTCGATCTTCGAGAAGTCGATGTCCTCGATACGGCAGAGCGTCGGCAGGTCGAGATGGGCGAGATGCGGGAACACCTTCGCCATCGCCGCCCCCGCCCGCCGATCCGCCGCGAGCGCCGCCACCCGCATGCCGGGATGGGTCGCGATCAGCCGCACCAGCTCCGCGCCGGTGTAGCCGCTCGCCCCGAGTATCGCCACATCCGCCATGATCCGCCTCAGAACCCGAGCCCGCCGATAAGCGCGTATTTGCGCACGAGGTAATCGTCGAGCCCGTATTTCGAGCCTTCCGTGCCCATTCCGCTGTCCTTGACGCCGCCGAAGGGCGCGACCTCGGTCGAGATGATCCCCTCGTTCACGCCCACCATGCCGAATTGCAGCCGCTCCATCACGCGGAAGGCGCGGCCCAATTCGCGGGTGTAGAAGTAGCAGGCGAGCCCGTAGGGCGTGTCGTTGGCCATCGCGACCGCCTCTTCCTCCGTCTCGAAGCGGAAAAGCGGCGCGAGCGGGCCGAAGGTCTCCTCCCGGAAGGGCTTCATGTCGGTCGTGGCGTTCTTGACCACGGTGGGCTGGAAGAACGTGCCCTGATTGCCCACGCGCGCGCCGCCGGTGACGATCTCGCCGCCCTTGGCCAGCATGTCGGCCACGTGCTCCTCGACTTTCTCGAGCGCGGCGGCGTCGATCAGCGGGCCCTGCGTGACCCCCTCGTCATAACCGCGCCCGACTTTCAGCCCTTCCGCCGCGCGGGCGAGCTTCGCCGCGAAGGCGTCGTGCACTCCGGATTGCACGAGGATGCGGTTGGCGCAGACGCAGGTCTGGCCGGAATTGCGGTATTTCGAGGCCATGGCGCCGGCGACGGCCGCATCCAGATCGGCGTCGTCGAACACGATGAAGGGCGCGTTGCCGCCCAGCTCCATCGACACGCGCTTCATGTGGCGCGTGGCGTTGCTGGCGAGCTCCTTGCCGATCTCGGTCGAGCCGGTGAAGGTGATCTTGCGCAGCTTCGGGTTCTCGCACATCTCCGCCGCGATCGCCGAAGCCGAGCCCGTCACCACGTTGAACACGCCCTTGGGCAACCCCGCCTCCTCGACCAGCGCCGCCACCGCCAGCGCCGAGAAAGGCGTGGCCGAAGCCGGCTTGCAGACCATCGCGCAACCCGCGCCGAGCGCCGCGCCGAGCTTGCGGGCGATCATCGCGTTGGGGAAGTTCCACGGCGTGATCGCGCCGACCACGCCCACGGGGGCTTGCGTGGCGAGGATGCGCTTGTCGCGCCAGGGCGAGGGGATCGCATCGCCATAGATGCGCCGGCCCTCTTCGGCGAACCAGCGGACGAAGGCCGCGCCATAGGCGATCTCGCCGCGGGCCTCGGCCAGCGGCTTGCCCATCTCGCGGCACAGGAGTTCCCCGAGATCGGCCTGATGGTCCATCAGCGCCTGATGCAGCTTCAACATCAGCGCGCAGCGCTCGGCCGCGGTCATCGCCGACCATTCCCCGAAGGCGGCCTGCGCCGCGTCGATGGCGCGCGCCGTCTCGGCCCGGCCCATCTTCGGGACGGAGCCGAGGACCTCGCCGGTGGAGGGGTCGTTCACCGCGATGGTCTCGCCGCCGTCGGCCTCGACCCACAGCCCGCCGATCATGCAGCGCTCGTGCAGATGATCCGTCCAGCCCATGACGCGACTCCCCCTGAGGTTGCTTGGGGCGCAGAGGTCGCAGGAAACGGCCGCTCAGTCCAGAGGCGCGGATTTCTCAGCCGAAATCATGGCCGTAGGCGTAATCGCTCAGCGGCTTGGGCGACAGGCGATATGTCGCGATGCGCAGATGGTCCATCAGCCCCTTGGCGTCGCCGCGGAAACGCTCGATCTCGCTCTGCGGCAGCGGCGCGCCGATCTGAACAGACACCTCGCCGCCGACATGGCGGTCGAATTCCTGGATCAGCAACGCGACGCGCAGGGTCGGGGCGATGTGGCTGGCGAGTTGGAACAGCCGGCTGTTCTGGCCGTCGAAGAACACCGGGACCACCTGCGCGCCCGAGCGCTGGATCATCTTGGCGGTGAAAGTCCGCCATGCGGGGTCCATCGCCCGACCGAAAAGCCGCGCGCTGGTCGAGACGGTGCCGCCGGGGAACACGCCGACGCAGCCGCCCTGCGCCAACCAGCCCAGAGCGTCGCGGCGGGTGCGGAGGTTCTCCTCGAGCCCCGCCCGGTCCTCGTCGAAGCTGATCGGCAGGATCACGTCGCGCAGATCGGGAGCGCGGTGGAACACGCGATGCGCCATGATCTTGAAGCGGCCCCGCGCCATCGACAGGATGCGCCCCATCGCCAGACCGTCGAGAATGCCGAAAGGGTGGTTGGCCACCACCACCACGGGCCCCTCGCGCGGGATGCGCGCCAGCGCCTCGGGCGTCACGCTCAGCCGCAGACGGTAGCGCTCGGCCATCACCTCCCAGAAATCGCGCCCCTGCTCGACTTCGCGGTCGTAGCCCTCGGCCATGCGGATCAGCCGGGGCCGCCCGGTGACGTTCTCGATGCCGCGGATTACGAGTTTCCCCGCCCGCGTGCGGGCGCTGTGGGCGTAGCTGATTTCGCGCGCCGCCGCCGCAGTCTCGCGGGAGCGGTCGGAGGCGGCCTGAGCCGGGTCGCGGGGTCGGTCGGGCATGATCCTCTCAGCGGCCCAGATTTCAGAGACCGTCACATAATCGCAGGCCGTCGCGGCGCCAAGCAGGCTCTGGGTCGCAAGCCCCGCGCCCCTCGCGCTGTGCGAAGCCAACCGCCGGGAGCGCCCGCGCCTCAGCGCAGCGTCGCGCAGAAGCGCCGGATGCGGGCGCAGGCCTCGGCGAGCGTCGCATCCGACGCCGCATAGGACAGCCGGAAACGCCCCTCCGCCCCGAAGGCCGAGCCCGGGGTCGCGGCCACGCCTTCGGCGTCGAGCAGCTCCGCGCAGAACGCCGCGTCGTCGGCCATCGCCCGCCCCGACGGCGCGACCCGAGCAAGCGCGCCGGCGCAAGAGGGCAGAACATAGAACGCCCCGTCGGGCGTCGGGCAGGACAGCCCCGCCGCGCCGTTCAGCCCCGCGACGATCAGATCGCGCCGGCGCGCGAAGGCCGCGCGCGCGTCCGAAAGGTAGTCCTGCGGACCGTCCAGCGCCGCCAGCGCCGCCCACTGGCTGATCGAGCAGGGGTTGGTGGTGCTCTGCCCCTGCAGCTTGCGCATCGCGTCCACCAGCGCGACCGGCCCGCCGCAATAGCCTATCCGCCAGCCGGTCATCGCATAGGCCTTGGAGACGCCGTTCACCGTCAGCACGCGGTCGCGCAGTTCGGGCGCGACGGCGGCGAGCGTCGCGAAGCGGGCGGGCGGATGGGCGATGTGCTCGTAGATGTCGTCGCACAGCGTCCAGACATGGGGATGGCGGCGCAGCACCTCGGCCAGCCCGGCGAGATCGGCCTCCGACAGGACAGTCCCCGTGGGATTGCCCGGGGAGTTGAGGATCAGCCATTTCGTCCGGGGCGAGAGCGCGGCCTCGAGCGCGTCCGGGGTCAGCCGGAAGCCGTCCGCGGCCTGCGTCGGCGCGATCACCGGGGCGGCGCCCGAGAGGCGGACGATGTCGGGATAGCTGACCCAGTAGGGCGCCGGGATCACCGCCTCGTCGCCCGGGCCGAGCGTGGCGAGCAGCGCGTTGAAGATCACCTGCTTGCCGCCAGTCGAGACCATAATCTCGCGCGGGTCGTAGTCGACCCCGTTCTCGCGCTGGAATTTCCGCGAGATGGCGGCTTTCAGCTCGGGGATGCCGTCCGGCGCGGTGTAGCGGGTGGCGCCGCGGTCGATCGCCTGTTTGGCGGCTTCGCGGATGTGCTCGGGCGTGTCGAAGTCGGGCTCGCCGGCGGAGAGCGAGATCACGTCGCGCCCCTGCGCCGCCAGCTCGCGCGCCTTCTGGGTGATCGCCACGGTCGCCGAAGGCGCGAGGCGGGAGACGGCGTCGGACAGGAACGGCATGGCGCGGACCTTCGGCGGGAGGGACGCGCGTCGGTAGCGCCGCGCCGCGCGCGCCGCAAGCGGTCCGCCGCTCAGGCGACGCGGCGCCGCCCCAAGGCCCGCCCGTCGATCACCGCGAGCCCGAGCGCGAGCAGCGCGTAGCCGAGCGCCGCCTCCGGCCCCACCCGCTCGCCCAGAAACGCCGCGCCAAGCGCGATGGCGACCGGCGGGATCAACAGCGTGACCAGCATCAGATTGGCCGCGCCCGCCATCGCCAGAACGCGGAAATAGAGCAGATAGGCCCCCGCCGTGCCCACCGCCGCGAACCAGCCGATCGCAGCCCAGCTCTGCGCCGAGAGCGCGAGGCTCGGCGCCCCCTCCAGCGCGAGGACCGGCCCGACCATGATTGCGGCGGAGCAGGTGAGCATCCCCGCCGCCGCGACTTCCGGCGCGACGCCGCCGAGCCGCAGCTTCGCCCAGACCGAGGCGAAGGCGTAGGACAGCGCGCCGAGCGCCACCGCGCCCTGCGCGAGGCTGCGCAGGTCGACCCCGCCCAGCGCCTCGGCCCCGATCATCGCGACGACCCCGGAAAAGCCCAGCGCGACGCCGAGGGCGCGGCGCGCCGTCAGCCGCTCCGAAGGCAGGAGCGCCGCGGCGACAAGCGCCGCGAAGATCGCGGTGGAGGCGTTGAGGATCGAGACCAGCCCGGTCTCGATCTGCGTCTGCCCCCAGGCCATCAGCGAGAACGGCGCGACGTTGTTCAGGAGCCCCATGACGGCGAAGGCGCCCCAGAGCTTCGGCGCGCGCGGGATCGTCGCGCCGCGCGCCAGCGCGACCGCCCAGAGCAGCAGCGCGGCCCAGAAGACCCGGTGCAGCACCGCCGTCAGCGGGCCGATCTCGCGCAGCGCGACGGCGATCGAGAAGAACGAGCCGCCCCAGATCAGAGCCAGCAAGCCGAGTTCGGCGGCGGCGCGCGGCGACAGCGCGGCGGGTGCGGACATTTTCGGAGCCTCGGCGACAGGAGCGGTCGGAGGCATCTGGCGCAGGAAGGCCCCGCCGCGCCACCCGGATCCTGCGCCCCTTGAGCCGGCGTCTCCAGCGGCCCCGTCGCGGCGCGCCGCTCAGGCGCGCGCCGGCTGCGCCGCGGCGAGGCCGCCCGCGAGCGCGCCGACGAAGGCGTCGACTTCCGCCTCGGTCGTCGACCATGAGCAGACGAGGCGGCAGGACAGCATCTCCTCGCCCGGTCCGTCGAGCGACTGGTCGAACGGCCAGAGGTAGTATTCCGCCCCCGCCGCACGCAGCGCGCGGTGGCCCGCGCGCGAGAAGCGCGCGAAGATCATGTTGGCGTCGACCGGATGGAGGATCTCCACCGCGCCGAGGCCGCGCAGCCCCGCCGCGAGCCGGTCGGCCATCGCGTTGGCATGCGCGCCGAGCCACAGCCATAGGCCGTCGGTCAGATACGCCTCCATCTGCGCCGCCATGAAGCGCATCTTGGAGTGCAGATGCCCGCCCCGCTTGCGGCGCAGCTCGAACTCCCAGGATTTCGACTCGTCGAACAAGATCACCGCCTCCGCCGCCATCGCGCCGTTCTTGGTCGCGCCGAGGCACAGCATGTCGACGCCGGCCCGCCAGCTCAGATCGGCGGGAGCGCAGCCGAGCCGGGCCACGGCGTTGGCGAAGCGCGTGCCGTCCATATGCACCGGCAGCCCCTCGGCGCGCGCCCGCGCGGCGAGCGCCGCGACGTCCTCCGGCGCATAGACCGCGCCGGCCTCCGTCGCCTGGGTGAGCGACAGCGCGCCCTTCTGCGCGTTGTGCACGCCCGCCCGCGCCGCGAAGCGCAGCGCGCGGTCGAGTTCGGAGAGGTCGATCTTCGCATGCGGGCCGCCGACGAGCGTGAGCTTGGCGCCGCCGGTGAAGAATTCCGGCGCGCCGCATTCGTCCTCCTCGACATGGGCGTTGCGATGGCAGAACACGCTCGCCCAGGGCGGGCACAGGCAGCCCAGCGCCAGCGCGTTCGCCGCGGTGCCGGTGGCGACCAGATGCACCTTGGCCGGCCGTTCGAACACTTCCGCGACGCGCGCCTCCAGCCGATGCGTCGCGGGATCGGCGCCGTAGGGGCGCGCCGTCCCCGCATTCGCCGCGCGAACGGCCTCCATCAGCTCGGGCGCGCAGGGAGAGACGTTGTCGCTGGAGAATTGCATGCCGCCGGGCGCCTTTCCTTCGGAGATGGCCGCGTCGCTCAGAGATATCCGGGCAGGACGTGGTCCTCGAAATCCTCTTCGTCGACTTCGTATTCCGGCACGGTCCATCCGCGCACGGATTTTCCCGCGGCATGGACGCTGTCGGGGTCGCCGCTGCGCAGCGGATGCCAGTCGGGCAGGTCGCGCCCTTCGAGCACGAGGCGATAGGCGCAGCTGCGCGGCATCCACTCTGCGACGGCGCGGAGGCTGTCGGGGGTCAGGCGCACGCAGGTCGGCACCAGCGTGGCGCGGTGGTCGTACTGGCCGCAGCGGCAGGTCTCCGGGTCGAACAAGCGGCAGGCGATCCGCGTATAGGCGAGGCGGCCGTCGTCGGGGTCTTCGAGCTTGATCAGGCAGCACTTGCCGCAGCCGTCGCACAGCGCCTCCCATTCCGCCCGACTCAGCTGGTCGAGCGGCTTTCGCCGCCAGTATCCGGGCTCGAGAGAGGGGGGTCGCCGGGTCACGCGATCGGTCTCCGAGGGCGGTCTTCCGAGATCGCCGCCGCAGCGTGACGCTAGACCAGATCGCGCCGCGGCGAAACCGCCCGAGGGCGCTGCGTTCGGTTCAATCCGCTCCGCCGAATGTCTCGCCTTCGAGAAGCGCGGCGAGCGTTCGGTAGAGCCGCTGCGGATCGAAGGGCTTGGGCATCACAGCGTCGGCACCGGCGGCGAGGAACGCCTCGAGCGTGCGCGCCTGGGTCTCGGCGGTGAGCGCGAGGATCGGGGTCCGGACGCGGCCCTGCTCGCGCTCGATGCGGCGCAGCTCGGCGGTCGCCTCGACGCCGCCGAGGCGCGGCATGCGGCTGTCCATCAGCACGGCGTCGAAGCGCCCCGCCTCGAACATCTCGACCGCCTCGCGCCCGTCGCGCGCGATGGCGACGGTCGCGCTCACCGGGGCGAGCAGCAGCTGAAGCACCCGCTGATTCGCCATCGCATCCTCGGCGGCGAGCAGATGCGGCGCGCGCGCGGCGATGGTCGCGCGGGCGGCGGCGTTGGCCTCCTCGCGGCGCAGCGCGGCGAGGTCGGATTGCGCGTCGGCGGACGCCTGGAAGCGCGCCTCGAAGTGGAAGGACGAGCCCTCGCCCGGCGCGCTTTCGGCCCAGAGCCGTCCGCCCATTAGCGTGGCGAGCTGACGCGAGATCGCAAGCCCCAACCCGGTGCCGCCGAACTCCGCCGCGGTCGTGGCGCTGGCCTGCCGGTAGCTCTCGAAGATATGGGCGAGCGTCTCGCGGTCCATGCCCACGCCGGTGTCCGTGACGGTGATCTGGGCGAGCATCCCGCCTTCGGCGTCGGGCGCGCCGCAGCGCCAGGCGATGTCGATGCGGCCTTCGCGGGTGAACTTCACCGCATTGCCGACGAGGTTGTAGACGATCTGGCGCAGACGGCCCGCATCGCCGCGCAGGCTGATGTCCATCGCCTGTCCCTGCGTCGCGATCGTCACATTGTTGGCCGAGGCGCGGCGGGCGAACAGCTTCTCGGCGGCGGTGCAGAGTTCTCCGAGGCGGAAGTCGCTGACGTCGAGCGTCATCTTGCCGGCTTCGATCTTCGACAGGTCCAGCACATTGTTGACGAGCTGCATCAGCGACCCGCCCGCCTCGCGCAGCGCCAGCACCGTCTCGCGCTGCTCGGGCGGCAGCTGAGCCTCGGCGAGCGCTTCGGTCAGGCCGAGCATGCCGGAGAGCGGATTGCGGATCTCGTGGCTGAGATGGGCGATCTGCTCGGCGGCCTGCGGCGGGGCGGGCGCGTCCGTCATGTCGAGCAGGTAGCTGACGAAGGCGCAGGGCTCGCCGTCGGCGTCGCGCTCGATCCGCGTGCGGTCGAGGATGCGGCGCGTCTCGCCGTCGCGGGTCACGATGCGATAGTCGAGCACGATCTCGGTCTCGCCCCCGGTCGAGGCGATGCCGATGCGCTCGAACACGCCCGGATTGTCCTGCTCGTGGATGATGTCGGCGTATTCGACGTCGCCGGACCGCAGTTGCTCGGCGCTGTAGCCGACGATGCGCGACACGTTGTCGGTGACCTCGACGACGCGCCAGCCCGCCTCCCGCCGCCACATGATCGCGGCGAGCGGTCCTTCGGCGAGCAGCCGAAGCGAGGAAAGAGCTGTCTCCGTCACGTCTAGCGGTCCCGTCGAGAGGCTGCGCGCATCGCCTGACGATCCGTATGCGCCGCTTCACCCATAGCGCGCGATCATAAACACTCCTTCAATCGGAAGGCGAGCGCGGGAATGCGCTCAGCGCAATCCGACCGAGTCGCGTGTCCGGGGCGTATCGCGCCACAGCCACGGCCATGGGCAAGGCGCTGAGCGAGAACAGCGCCAGCACATCGATGGCGCGCAGGCCCAAGGCGACGAAGAGCGCGACCAGCGCCGCCGAGCCGACCATGCAGGCGGCGTCCACGACGTTGGAGCAGGCGATGAAACGGGCCCGGCGCGCCTCCGGGCTCGCCGCCTGAAGCACCGCGTTCAGCGGCGTGACGTAAAGCCCGGCGAAGGCCGCCAGCAGCGCGAAGTCGAGAAGGATGCGCCATCCGGCGGCGGTGGAGAAGAACGCCGCCCGATCGAACAGCGCGCCCGGCGGCGGGACGGGCGCCGCGGCGGTCGCCAGCCACAGCTCCGCGCCCAGCGCCGCGATGCCGAGCGCGCCGACCGGCGGGACCGCGACGCCGATCCGCCCACCGCTCAGCCGCTCGGAGGCCAGCGCGCCGAGCGCCACGCCGACGGAGAACCCGGTCAGCAACACGGTCAGCACGCCTTCGTCGGCGCCGAGCTGGTCGCGCGCATAGGCCGGCAGCAGCGACAGGAAGGTGGCGCCGAGAAACCAGAACCACGCGATGGCGAGGATCGCGCGGAAGGCGGGCTTCTCCGCGCGCGAGCGCGCGATCAGCCGCCAGATCGCGCGCGGAAACAACGGATCGACGGGTTCGGCCTCGCCCAGCGGCGGCGCCGGCAGGGCGTAGAGCGAGGCGACGAACCCCGCGACCGCCACCGCCATCACGAACACCGACACCACCGTCACGCCGAAATCGTTCAGGATCAGCTCGTTCCCCGCGATGGCGCCGAAGATGATGGCTAGGAACGTGAAGGCCTGCACAAGCCCGTTGCCGCCCACCAACTCCTCCCGCTTCAAATATTGCGGCAGCACCGAATATTTGATCGGCGCGAACATCGCCGATTGCGCCCCCATGAAGAACAGCACGACATAGAGGAAGACGATGTTCTGGAGGTGGAAACCCACCACCGCGAAACACATCACGACGATTTCGGAGAACTTCACCCAGCGCAGCATCTTCGCCTTGTCGACGCGGTCGGCGATCTGGCCGGCGGTCGGGGTGACGATGGCGAAAGGCAGGATGAACAGCCCCGAGGCGATGACGCCGAGCAGCTCGAGCGGCATGCCGGTCTGGTCGGCGAGGCGGTAGGTCAGAAGCGCGACGAACGCCTTCTGATAGGTCTGGTCGTTGAAGGCGCCGAGGAACTGCA